>DASYUZ010000137.1:0-20117 GCA_036000665.1 Gaiellaceae bacterium | reverse complement strand
GAACTCGATCCCGAGATCCTCGATCACCGCCGGCCAGAAGCGCTCGGGCTCCTCGACCGAGAGCCGGTGCAGCTCCGGATAGCCCTCACAGCCGAGCGTCCGCCAGAGCCGGACGATGTTCGCCTGCTCGAACCGCTCCGGCGACGGCGCCCAGACATACCCCACGTGGCTAGCTTAGTGCTCACTACTCGGATTCCCGTCGACCCAGGAGCCGCACGTGAGACAGCGTCTCTACACCAGCCAGAACCGGAAGTGGTGGACCCTCGGGGCCGTCGCGTTCGGGCTCTTCATGATCATGCTCGACAACACGGTCGTGAACGTCGCGTTGCCGTCGATTCAGCGCGACCTCGGCGTCACGCTCTCCGACCTCGAATGGATCGTGACCGGCTACGCGCTCAGCTTCGCCGCCCTGATGCTCACCGGCGGAAAGCTCGCGGATCTCTTTGGCCGCCGCCTGATCTTCGTCCTCGGGATCGCCGTCTTCACGTTCTCGTCGCTGATGTGCGGACTCGCCGACAGCGGCAACGAGCTGATCGCGTGGCGCATCATCCAAGGCATCGGCGCCGCGCTGATGAACCCGGCGACGCTCGCGATCATCTCGGCGACGTTCCCGCCACAGCAGCGCGGGATGGCGATCGGGATCTGGGTCGGCGTCTCAGCGATGGCGCTCGCGATCGGACCTCTCGTCGGCGGCCTGCTGACCGAGCACATCGGCTGGAGCTGGATCTTCTTCGTCAACGTTCCGGTCGGCGTGCTCGGGACCGTGGCCAGCTTCCTCTTGATCGACGAGTCGCGCGACGACTCACACGAGCAGCGGCCCGACATCCCGGGCCTGCTCACGTCGGGGCTCGGGCTCTTCTCTCTGACCTACGGCCTGATCGAGGCGAACAACTACGGCTGGACCTCCGGCCGCATCCTCGGCGCCTTCGCGCTCGCGGCCGTGCTGCTGGCGGCGTTCGTCGTGCTCGAGCTGCACCAGCGGCTGCCGATGATGGACCTGACGCTGTTCAAGAACGGGACGTTCGCCGGCGCGAACCTTGCGATGCTGCTCGTGGCACTCGCGATGTTCGGGGTCTTCTTCTTCGTCTCGCTCTACATGCAGAACATCCTCGGCTTCAGCGCCGTCCAGGCGGGCGCGGCGTTCCTGCCGATGACGCTCTTGATCACGATCGTGGCCCCGATCGCCGGAAAGCTGTCCGACCGCTTCGGGTCGCGCTGGCTGATCACGGCAGGGCTGACCCTGCTCTCGATCCAGCTCTTCTACTACTCGGGCCTGGGCAAGGACGCGACCTTCTGGGACCTGCTCCCGGCGCTGATCGTCGGCGGGGTCGGGATGTCGCTGGCGATGACGCCTACCGCCGCGGCGGTCATCCGAGCCGTGCCCACCGCGAAGGCCGGCGTCGGGTCAGCGACCCTGAACAGCATGCGCCAGGTCGGCGGGGCACTCGGGATCGCCCTGATGGGGGCGATCATGGGCCACGTCACCGGCGGCCGGCAGACTCCCGAGGCCTTCGTCGAGGGCTTCTCGACCTCACTCCGCGTCGCGGGGCTGATCGCACTGGCCGGCGCGGTCGTCGCCGTGGCGCTCGTTCGCCACGAGCGCCACGACGTGCCGGTTACGGCACCCGGGCCGGCGTGAAAGGCCGGACGGCTTTGCCGGCCGGCCGCTGAGGCGTCGCTTGCGATGCCGCGTGAAAGGCCGGACGGCTTTGCCGGCCGGCCGTTGAAAAAGGCCCCAGAAAAGGAAAACCCCCCGGGCTGCGGCCCCCCGGGGGTTTCCCTTGTCTGCGCCTGACCCACCTAGGCGACTCCCGGAGGCCATGGCTCTGCGGCCCAGCCACGCCCCCGGGGTCTGTCGCCATTGGCGCGCCCCTTGCACCAAACCTGGCGTCCGGCCTGGCGTCAAGGTTTCCCCACTGTAAGTGCCCTGTGCCAGCTTGTCAAGTAACTCGGTCAAGTGATTTGGGCATCGGCTTGGTTGACCGATTTTTCTAGGACGAATGCCCCTTTAGGGGGATGGCCGGCCAATCGGATTTGCATTTTGGTGAAGTATCGAGAACACTTCTCTCACGCCGCTATGAATCGTCCAACCAGCACGCAGCCGCAGCGCCTCCTCAAGCCCGCCTCGCTGGGTCTTGGCGAGCGCTTGCGCCAGCTTCGCGTCGCCGCGGGGCTCACGCAGGGCGACGTCGCCGGCGATCGGTTCTCGAAGGAGTACGTCTCGCAGATCGAGCGCGGCAAGACGCGCCCGACGGCCGAGACGGTCCAGTGGCTCGCCGAGCGTTTGGGCGTCGACGCGAGCTTCCTCGCGAACGGCGTCTCGACCGATGAGCGCGGCCGCGTCGAAGGTGGGCTCGCACGCGCCGAAGCGCTCGCGCAGTCCGACCGGTGCGCGGACGCGATCGCCGAGTACGACAACCTTCGCTCGGCGGTGCTCGCGACGGGTGCACCCGAGCTGGAGGCCCGCGCGCTGAAGGGCGAGGCCCGGGCGCGCGCCGTCGAGGGCGACGTCCGGCACGCGATCCCGCTGTTCGAGCGGGCGCGCGAGCTCTACGAGAGCGCGAGCTTCTCCGATATCGAGCGGGCAGAAGTCGTCTACGACCTCGGCGTCGCCCGCTACAAGCTTTCGAGCATCTCGACCGCGATCGGGCTCTTCAACGCAGCCCTCCAGCTCGCCGAGCGCTCCGAGCTTCCGTGCGACCTTCTGCGCTCGAAGATCCTCGAGGCGCGCTCGCGCTGCTACCGGCGCCAGCGCGACTTCCAGGCCGCGAAAGAGGATGTCGAACGCGCGCTCGAGCTCGCCCAGGCCGCCGAAGACCAGCCGGCGCTCGCGAGCGCGTACTTCCAGGCCTCGATCGTCGCCGAGCGTGAAGGGCACTGGGTGCTCGCGCGCTCCTATGCCGAGCAGGCGAAATCGATCTACGCGATGCTCTCTGAAGAGCGCCACGTCGGCCGACTGCTGAACAACATCGGCGGTCTCAACTTCCTCCTCGGCAAGCCCGAGGAAGCAGTCCCGCACCTGAAGGAAGCCTTCCGCATCGCCCTCGACCTTGGCCACGAGGCGGACGCCGCCCAGGCGGTCTCCTCGTTGGCCCAGGTCCACTTGCGGACCGGCAACGTCGATCAGGCCGAGGAGCAGGCGCGCCACGCGCTTCGGCTCCTCGACGGCCGGGTCGACTTCCTCGACGAGATCGGCAACGCCCAGCTCGTTCTCGGACGGTCGCTCCTGCAGCAGGAGCGGCTCGACGAGGCCGAGGAGCAGTTCCAGGCCGCCGACTCGACGTTCGAACAGCTGTCCTCGCTCAGCCACCGCGCAGCTGCATGGGTCGCCCTCGGCGACCTCGCGACTCGGCGTGGAGCCGATCGGGAAGCCGCTCACCTGTACCGGCGCGCTGCTGAAGCGCTCCAGGACTTCCGCTGGTAAAGGAAAGGAGGTGAAACCGCAGATGAAGGCACGCCTCACCCACCTCGCAGTCCTCACCGCCCTCGTGCTGCCTCTGTTCATCGGCAAGCTCGGTTGGGTCGGTTTCTCCGACGGCTCCTGGTAAGCCATTGGTTACAGTCGCGGCGTGCCGCGCCGCCGCTTTCCTCGCCCTCACGTTCGTGGTGGCGATGTCGGGCTGCGGTTCGAGCGACCGTGCCGCGAACCCTTCGCAAGGAAGCGCAGGGGCCGGGACGCTGAAAGGGCTGTGAACCGCCCGGAGAGAACGTCAGTCTCCTGATCGGGGCTGCGGACTACGCGCCCGGCCCACTCAGGGTTTCGCTTCTCGTACTCACAGACGCTGCTCGGCCGATCGAACGGCCGACGGCGCGCGTCTGGCTGGCATACAACCCCGCCGCTCGGGTCCAACCGCTGGCACCGGTTTTTGGCGTAGCGAGGCCTGGAAAACAGAGGCCCTATGGGCGCCCGCACACGACGCTGGAGGCGCGCGCTGGAGGTCACGCGTGTCGCACGGCGTTCGGGCCTGCTGCGCGTGCTGGGCGAGATCGGCGTGGTCGGCGACCGCCCGGCGAGCCGGGAGGGCGCCGTTGAGTTCCGCCGCGCGCTCGAGGAGCTCGGGACGACCTACATCAAGCTCGGGCAGCTCCTGTCGTCGCGGCCGGACCTACTCCCCGACGTCTACATCGACGAGCTCGGCAAGCTGGTCGACGAGGTCCCGCCGGTCCCGTTCGATCAGATCCGGCGGGTGATCGATTCCGAGCTGGGGCTCGACGTCTTCGCCGAGATCGATCCCGAGCCCTTGGCCACCGCGTCGATTGCGCAGATCCACCGCGCGCTGCTGAAGAGCGGCCGGGACGTCGTCGTCAAGGTGCGACGGCCGGGAATCGTTGAGCAGGTCGAGCTCGACCTCGACCTGATCCGCTCGACCGCCCGGCTCCTCGAGGGGCGCTCGATGACCGCGCAGATCCTGCAGCTCGAAGCACTAGCGGACGAGCTGGAGACGTACCTCCGCGCGGAGCGCAACTTCGAGGAGGAGGCGAGCAACGCCGAGATCGTCCGGCGCGTCCTCGCGGACTACGAGCACCTCGTCGTCCCCGAGGTGATCCGGCCCTACGTCACCGAGCAGGTGCTCGTACTGGAGCGGATCGAGGGCGACAAGGTCACGCCCGACCACGGACTTGCTCCGGAACGCGCGCGCGAGCTTGCGCGCGAGCTCTTCCGGGCGTACGTGAAGCAGGTGACGATCGACGGCATCTACCACGCCGACCCGCACCGCGGCAATGTCCTGCTCACACCCGACGGACGGCTCGCGCTGGTCGACTTCGGCCTCCTCGGCCGACTCGATGAGGACACGCGGCGCCAGATCGGCCTGCTGCTGCTCGCCGTCGCGCAGAACCGGGCGGACGACCTGGCCGACATCATCCTCTCGCTCTCCCTGACGACGATCACCTCCGACGAGGCCGGCTTCGTGCACGAGCTGCGGCGCAAGTTGCCGCGCTACCACTGGCGGCCGCTGAAGGACATGCGCGCCGGCGAGTCGCTCGCCGACCTCCAGCGCATGGCGGTGCGGTACGAGATCCGCATGCCGACGGCATTCGCGCTCGTGGGCAAGACGCTGTCGCAGGCGGACGAGATCGCGCGGGCGCTCGACGAGGAGATGGACCCGATCGCGCTGATGGAGGAGGACGCGCTCGTGGTCCTGCTGACCGAGGCCGAACGGCGGCTCGAGCCGAACCAGCTTCTCGCCTGGCTATACACGCAGGCGGAGCCGCTTGCACGAATGCCTCGCCGAGTCGGACACCTCGTCGAGCGGCTGGAGACCGGGACGATCAAGGTCGGAATCGCGCCCACTGCTCTGGGCGACCTCGAGCGCATCGTCCGCTCGGCCGCGAACCGCGTCGGCTCGGCGATGATCGTCGCGGCGCTCCTGATCGCATCTGCGCTGCTCGCACGCGTTCACGACCTGCGCTGGTTCGCCTTCGCCGGCTTCGCCCTCTCCTTCCTGCTCGGCCTCTACATGGTCTGGAAGATCATCCGGACACCCGGCGAGCTGTAACCGCGGAAAGTGCTCGCACTTTCCGCCGCTCGTTGTGAGATACTTCGGATACTTCAAAACGGGAAGTAATAGGAGGGCAGAACATGGCCGAGAACGGCTACGCCAAGCCGGTGCTCGTCACCACCGAGTGGCTGAGCCAGCACCTGGGCGACGACAAGGTCGTCGTCGCCGAAGTCGACGAGAATCCCGACCTGTACGACGAGGGTCACATTCCGGGAGCGATCAAGCTCCACTGGCGCGACGATCTGCAGGATCCCGTCGAGCGCGATCTCGTCGAGAAGGACCAGTTCGAGCAGCTGATGGGCCAGCGCGGCATCTCGAACGACACGGCACTGATCGTCTACGGCGACAAGAACAACTGGTTCGCCGCGTACGCGTACTGGTACCTGAAGATCTACGGCCACGGCGATGTGCGGATCCTCGACGGCGGCCGTCAGAAGTGGATCGACGAAAGCCGTGAGCTCACGGCCGACGCGACGCAGGTCTCGCCGACGTCGTACACCGCGAAGGATCGTGACGAGACGATCCGTGCGCGACGCGACGCGGTGCTCTCGTCGCTCGGACGCGACGCTCTCGTCGACGTCCGCAGCCCGCAGGAGTTTTCGGGTGAGCTGATGGCCCCTCCGGGCTACGAGCAGGAGGGCGCGCAGCGGACGGGGCACATCCCGACGGCGCAGTCGATCCCATGGGCGCAGGCCGTGCGCGACGACGGGACGTTCAAGAGCGCGGACGAGCTCCGCGAGCTCTACAGCGGCAAGGGCGTCACGCCGGACAAGTCGGTTACGGCGTACTGCCGCATCGGCGAGCGAAGCGCGCACACGTGGTTCGTGTTGCGGGAGCTGCTCGGTTACCAGGACGTCCGTAACTACGATGGTTCGTGGACCGAGTGGGGGAACCTCGTCGACGTGCCGATCGAGAAGACCGCATAGAGCTCGTCCAAGAGGCTCTTCCCGGGAATGCGGCGAAGATCCGGTTGCTCCTCGACTTCATCGAGCGGCGGCCGGATCGCGTCCTCGACGTCGGCTGCGGCGACCTCTCGCTCTGGGAGGCCGTGCGCGGGCGCCCGGAGGTCCTCGGGGTCGACGTCGAGGTCGATCGCGAGCGGGCGGCTGCGCTCGGGATCGAGGTGCGCGAGCTGGACGCGCGCGACCTCGACTACCACAACCGGTTCGACGCGGTCGTCTCGACGCAGATGCTCGACGACGTGGCGGAGTGGCAGGATGTCCTGCGGCGTATGGCCGACGCGCTGCGCCACGGCGGCACGCTGTTCCTGACCTGCGACTCGGGTGACGTCCCGCGCCCGTGGCGGCAGCGCCTCCGCGGCGTCCCTCCGGGTCCCACGCTCGAGCAGCTTGCCGGCGCCGCGCGCGACCTCGGGTTGCGGGTCGAGTCGATCAGGCGCTACGGGCGCCGAGACCTCAAGGGGCGCCAGGGCGAGCTCGACGCCGCGGGCCGGCTGGCGACGTTGGAGCTCGAGGAATCGGTCGAGCCCGAAGACCCGCGCGAGTGGGGCCTGCTCTATCTGCGCGCTACTCGCCCAGCCGCTCGATGACGACCTGCGGGATCCGCGCGCGGGGTGAGAGGCGGAGCAGCATGCGCACGACCTCGGCGCAGTCCTCCGGCTGAATCATCTCGTCGCTCTTCAGCCCGGACCACTGCGCCATCGGCGTGTCGACGAAGCCCGGGCAGAGGGCATTCAAGCGGATCCCGTCGCCCTCGAGCTCCGTGTTCAGCGAGCGCGTCAGCGAGATCAGCCCGGCCTTCGACGCGCCGTAGGCGGCGAGACCCGGCGTGGGAATCGTCCCGGCGATGGACGCGAGGTTGACGACGAGCCCGCGCGACGCGCGCAGCAACGGGATTGCGTTTCGCGTGACGAGGAAGGCGCCGCGCAGGTTCACGGCGAACTGGAGGTCCCAGTGCTTTGCGGGGAGCTTCTCGGCGCTGCCGACGATCCCGGTTCCCGCCGAGTTGACGAGCACGTCGAGCGATCCGTGTCGCTCGGCATGCTCGCGCACGATGCGCTGACAGTCGTCCTCGTGCGCGACGTCGGCGGCGAGAGCCAGCGCGCCGAGCTCGCGGGCGGCGGCCTCGACCTTCTCCCGCGTCCGCGAGACGAGGGTCAGCTCGAAGCCCTCCTCCCGCAGCATCCGGGCGATCGCGAAGCCGATCCCCGAGGACCCTCCGGTTACCAGCGCCGCAGGCACAGCGTGATTCTCTCAGGAGGGCAGCGGTCTCGTGTAACGGGAAGGATACGAGCCGGACCAACGTTCTAGACGAAGGTTCCACAGGTCCCTACAGTGGAGGCCGCCATGGAGACGAGGGTAAAGCTGACGGATCTCGCAAGCTGCGGCGGGTGCGCCGCGAAGTACTCTGCGGCGCGCCTCGAGGAGCTGTTGCAGGGCTTCGTCCCCGTCGAGGCCGGAAACCTGCTCGTCGGGCTTTCACCTGCCGACGACGCGGCTGTTTACAAACTCGACAACGAGCGGGCGTTGATCTTCACGCTCGACTTCTTCCCGCCGGTCGTCGACGACCCGGCCGACTACGGCGCGATCGCAGCGACGAACGCACTGAACGACGTGTTCGCGATGGGGGGCACGCCGCTGCTGGCGCTCTCGATCGCCGCGTTCCCGGAGGAGCTGCCGACCGAGATGCTCGCCGAGATCTTCGCGGCCGCGGACGCGCAGGTGCGAGCCGCCGGCGGCCTGCTCGCCGGCGGACACACGATCCGCGACGACGAGCCGAAGTACGGACTTGCCGTCATCGGCACCGTGCACCCGGACGCAATCTGGCCCAAGAGCGGCGCGCGTGCAGGCGACGCACTCTTCCTGACAAAGCCTCTTGGCACCGGCCTGATCATGACCGGGTACAAGAACGGAATGACTGGAACGCAGCCGCTCGAGCGCGCGATCGGCTGGATGCGCACGCTGAACATGGAGGCTGCGGACGTACTGCGCAGCTTCTCCCCGAATGCCGTCACCGACGTGACGGGCTTCGGGCTGTTCGGGCACGCGCATGAGGTTGCGTCGAGGAGCGGCGTCAGGATCGTGCTCGAATCCGAACGCTTCCCGGCGATCGACGGCGCGCTGGATCTGGCGCGCAAGAGCGTGCGCACGAGCGGCGATCCACGGAACCGCGACTTCGCCGGCCGGCACCTGACTCTTCAGGGCGTCCCCGAGACGTTCGTCGCGCTCGGGTACGACCCGCAGACGGCCGGCGGGCTGCTCGTCTCGCTGCCCGAGGAGCGGTCGGCCGTGCTGGAGGCCGAGTTCGAGCGGCGCGGGCTGTTCATCCGGCGGATCGGAGCCGTCGAGGAGGGAGCGGGAGTCCTGGTTCGGTGAGCCGCGGGATGATCCACGGCCGCTTCCAGCCGTTCCACAAGGGGCATCTCGAGTACCTGCGCGGCGCGGCCGAGCGATCCGACGAGGTCTTCGTCGGAATCACGAACCCCGACCCGGCGCGGATCAAGCCGGAGTCCGCGGACCCGCTCCGGCACCTGCCTGAGTCGAACCCGTGGTCGTACGCCGAGCGGCTGCTGATGGTCAAGGCGGCGGCGCTGGAGCTCGGGCTCGACCTCGCGCGAGTGCACGTGGTCCCGTTCCCGGTCAACGAGCCGGAGCTCTGGCCGGCGTACGTGCCCGAAGGCGTGACGCAGTACATCCGGCTCTTCTCGGACTGGGGCGGCACGAAGCTCGAGCGCCTGCGCGATGCGGGCTACGAGGTCGTGATCCTCGACGAAGGGGCCGAGAAGAGCGTCTCCGGTGCGGACGTGCGCGCCGCGCTGCGCGAGGGAGGCGACTGGGAGTCGCTCGTCCCGCCGGGGGTCGCGCGGGTGATCCACTCGCTCGAACGCGTCCCCGTCTAACCTCGCGCCTCGTGTACCCGATCGTCGTCGTCCTGCTGGACGGGCTCGCCGACCGCGCGCACGACGTGCTAGGCGGGCGGACCGGCAACGAGGCCGCGCGCACGCCGAAGCTCGATGCGCTCTGCGCACGAGGCTCGTGCGGCGTGCTCTACGCCGTCGGCCCCGGCCGCGCGCCGTCCTCCGAGCTGGCCCACTGGTCGATGCTCGGCTACCGCCCGGAGGAGTTCCCGGGCCGCGCGGTGTTCGAAGCCGTCGGTCGCGGACAGCAGGTCTCACCGGAACACGTCTTCGCGTACGCGGCGCTGCGGCCCGCGGAACGCCGTGACGACGGGTGGTGGCTGACGGGGCGTCCGCATCCCGAGCGCGACGCGGAGGAGGCGGAGCGGCTCGTCGCCCGCTGCGACGGGATCCAGATCGACGAGCTGACCTTCTCGCTCACGCACGTCTGGCGCGGGGAAGCGGTGCTGCGCATCGCCGGCCGCGCCGACGAGCGCGTCACGGACAGCGATGTGTTCTTCCGCGACCGGCATCCGGTGCTGCGGCCGCAGGCGATCGTGCCCGAAGCCGAGCGCACCGCGCGCGCGGCGGAAGCGTGGACGCGCGAGGTCATGCGCCGGCTCGAGGGCGAACGCTTTAACGTGATCACGCTGAAATGGTGGGGACGGCCGCGTCCCGTGCCGTCGTTCCTCGAGCGGCACGGCGTCGGCGGCACGTTCGTGGGCGAATCGGCGTTCCTGCGGGGCCTCGGGGCGTACGTCGGCCTGGAGCCGGTCCAGGAACCGGAGGGCGACGATCCGGTCGCGGACCTGGGCAGGCGGTTGGCGCGTGTTGTCGAGCGGCTCGACCTGGGCGAGACGTTCGTCTTCGTGCACCAGAAGACGACCGATGCCGCCGGCCACACCAAGGACCCGAACGTCAAGCGCGAGACGATCGAGCTGCTCGACACCGCGCTCGACGAGCTACCGACCGACCGCGCGATCGTCTGCTTGACGGGCGATCACGCGACGCCGGCCTCGCCGGACGTGATCCACTCCGGCGACCCGGTCCCGTTCGTCCTCGCCGGCCCCGGCGTGCGAGCGGACGACGTAACCGAGTTCGGCGAGGCGACGTGCGCTCGCGGCATCCTGGGCCACCTGCGGGGCCCCGACGTGATGCCGGTGCTCCTCAACGCAGCCGACCGTCCGCTCTTCCTCGGCTCGCGGCCGACCCCGTTTGACGGGGCCGACGGGTACCCGGCCATCCTGGACCCGCTCGTCTGACCCCGGGGACAGTCCCCACTCGCCCCGCCGTCAGACTTGCGTGACAGGGACTGTCCCCCGAAACCGCGGAGCGGTGCGCGTTCGCCGGTCGCCGGGGCGGAGGGACTGTCCCCGCCGTGCGGCGGGCGGCAACCGAGGGGCTGTCCCCAGCCTACGTACACTCGAGGCGTGGCCGAAACCGTCGCTCCGGGCCGTGTCGGCGTGTTCGAGCTCACGGCGACGAGGCTCCGCCGGCTCGCGCTCGCGTCCGCCTTCTCGCTCTGGGTGATCGTCGCCACCGGCGCGACCGTGCGCCTCACGGGGTCGGGTCTCGGCTGCGAGGGGTGGCCGGGCTGCACGCCCGGCGCGGTCTTTCCAGAGAAGGACTACCACTCGTTCGTCGAGTTCGGAAACCGCGTCGTCAGCGTCTTCCCGATCCTGCTCTCGCTGACGACGGCAGTCGCGTCGCAGTTCTTGCGCGCGCTTCCGCGTTGGGTACGGGCGACTGCGTGGGCGGCCGCGCTCGGCACGATCGCGCAGGCGCCGCTCGGACTGCTCACCGTGCGCCTCGACCTCGATCCGCTCGCGGTCATGTCGCACTTCCTGCTCGCGATCGTCGTGCTCGCGTGCGCCGTCGTCGTCGCGGTTGAAGCGCGACGCGCAGAGGTTGGGCCGGCGACGCCGTTCGTCCCGCCGTGGGTGCGGCGCGCCGCGCTCGCGTTCGCCGCGCTCGCGTTCGCGGTCATCGTCACGGGCACGCTCGTCACGGCTGGCGGGCCGCACGCGGGCGATCCGGACGTCGTCGATCGGCTCGGGAACCTCCAGGCTGCGATCTGGGTGCACGTGCGCGTCACGGGCGCGTTCGGGATCGCGCTGCTCGCCGTGGTCTGGTACCTGCGCCACACCCCCGTCCGGCGCGTCGCCTTCTTGTTGCTGGGGGTCGTGATCGCCCAGGCGATCGTCGGCGAGGTGCAGTGGCGGAACGCCCTTCCCTGGTGGCTCGTCCTGATCCACGTCGGGCTTGCAGCCGCCGTTTGGGCCGTTACCGTG
This sequence comes from Gaiellaceae bacterium, assembly GCA_036000665.1. GTDB lineage: Bacteria > Actinomycetota > Thermoleophilia > Gaiellales > Gaiellaceae > JACCTU01. Next base: position 8,469 of record DASYUZ010000137.1, on the reverse strand, counting down.
TGGCTCGTGGCGCTCCTCCGGCGCCCAACCGCCTCAATCGCCCGCGCGTAGACTTCAACGATGGACGAGCTTCGCGTCTCGTCGCGCCCGGATCTGAAGAGCCCGGTGCTGATTGCCGCATTCCGGGGCTGGAACGACGGCGGCCAGGGTGCATCACTCGCCGCGGGCTTTCTCGCGCGCAGCTGGAGCGCGGCGCGCTTCGCCGACATCGATCCAGAGTCGTTCTTCGACTTTCAGGCGACGCGTCCGCACGTCTCGCTCGTCGAAGGCATCACGCGCCAGATCGACTGGCCCGACAACGCCTTCTATCACGCACGCGTACCGGGAACGACCCGCGATGCGGTCCTGCTGCTCGGGATCGAGCCGAACCTGCGGTGGAAGACGTTCACGGGGATGGTCACGGATCTCGCACGCGAGCTCCGAGTCGAGCTCGTCGTCACGCTCGGGTCGCTGCTCGCCGACGTGCCTCACACGCGGCCCGCGCCCGTCACGGGCAGCGCGAGCGATCCCGCACTGGTCGAGCGCCTCGGCCTGGAGCAGTCGCGCTACGAGGGACCGACGGGCATCGTCGGCGTACTGCATGACGCGTGCAAGCGTGCGGACATCCCCTCCGCGAGCCTCTGGGCCGCCGTACCGCATTACGTCTCGCTCGCGCCGAGCCCGCGCGCTGCGCTCGCGCTCTGCACGCGGCTGGGCGAGCTGCTCGGAGCGGACGTCGACACACACGAGCTCGAGGAAGCGAGCGAGTCGTACACGCAGCAGGTCAGCGAGGCGGTCGCGTCCGATCCGGAGACCGCCGCGTACGTGGAGGAGCTCGAGCAGCGGACCGAAGCAGAGGAGGAGCCGGTGCCCGACCTCCCCTCGGGCGACGCGATCGCGGCTGAGCTGACGCGCTACCTGCGCGAGCGCGACGAGGAAGACGGCGGGCCCGAGGGCCCGTCGGCGCAGCCCTAGCCTTAGCCTTCGGCGGCCGCGGCTTCCGGTGCCGCCTCGGGCTCCGGCTCCACCGGCGCCGACCCGTCCTGCTGCTGCTCCTGCTGCTGTTTCGGCTGCTGCGCGCTCGCGGTTCCCGACTTCTTCTTGCGGCGCCGCCGCCGGCGTTTGCGTGACGGCTGCGTCTTCGGCTGCGGCAGGTTTTCGGCGAGCGCGAGCGCGACCTCCTGGATCGACCCGAGCCGCTCGCGTGCGGCGTCGAGCAGCTTCGTCGCGCGCGGCGTGTAGGCCTCGGCCGAGGCGAGCAGCGCCGCGCCGACAGGCTTCGGCAGCTCGAGTGCGGTGTTGACCAGCTTCGCAGCGTTCTCCTCGTGCCGGTGGCCGCGCGAGTTTGCGAGCGCTCCGAGCAACCGCTTCGCCTCGGGATACTCCTGGCTCGCCTTGCGGTCGAGCACCTTGCGCGCGGCCCGGGCGAGGCGCCACGTCCAGCGCGCGAGAATCTGATCGGGTGCGTCGGCGTGGCCGTCGCCGATGGCGCGGAGCAGGACTCGGATGCCCGCGAGACGGTCTTTCTCCCAGGTGGGCGCGGAGGTTACGAGTGTGACGAGATCGTCGAAGTCGGCGCGCTCGACGCGCGTCGAGACGCGGTCCGCGAGCGCCATCATGCGTAGCCGCCGGTTCGGGTTCTCCGCGGCGCAGGTGGCGAGGAACTGCTCGAGGGCGCCCTTGGTCGCCCGTCCCGCGGTGAGCTTCTCGACGAACGCCGTGCGTTCCTCGAACCGGATCTGGCGGCCTGCGATCGCGGCCCAGAAGCGCTGCTCGTCGTCGTCGAGGTACCTCGGATCGACGCGCTGCCACTCCCGCTGGATGACGCCGAGGCGGCGGCGCACGTCGGGCGTCACGGGCACGAGCCACGGCGCCGGTGTCAGCCTGCGCTTGGCGCGCCGCTGGATCCGCCGCCGCGGCGCGGGGGTCACGCGCGCGCCTTCCCGGTAGAAGTCCGCGTCGAGCAGCGAGTGGAGCGAGACGACCCGCTCGTTGTGCGTCGCGCCCTTCGGCACGAAGTCGACGACGATGCCGGCCTCCTTGCGCGGATGCATGCGCATGATGCGGCCGATGCGCTGCTGGTAGACGCGGCGCGACGCGGTCGGCGCAAGGTGCATGACGACGGTCGCGCGCGGAGAGTTCCAGCCTTCCGCGAGCAGCATCGCGTTGATCAGGACGTTGAGCTCGCCACGCTCGTATGCGGCAAGCGTCTCCGCGAGGCGAACCGGCGGCGTGCGGCCCGACACGGCCTCCGCCTTGATTCCCGCCGAGCGGAACTCCTGCGCGAGGTGATACGCATGCTCGACACCGGCGGCGTACACGATTCCGGGTGTGTTGTCGAAGCGGTCGCGGTAGAGCGAGGCGGCCGCCTGGTTCAGCGCCTGGTGGTCGAGCGCTTTCGCCAGCTCTTCCTGGTCGAAGTCGCCGCCGATGATCGGCACCGTGTTGATCGCGGCCACCGGTGGGACGCGCAGCGAGCGCAGCGGAGCGATCAGACCGCGGCGCGCGGCTTCCGCGAGCGGAAGATCGTCGACCGAGGTCGGGAAGACGTCCGAGACCTGCTTTGCGAGCAGCTGCTCCGTTGCCGTCATGCCGATGTACATCGGCTCCGGAAACGAGCGGATGGCGCGGGAGGTCTTCTCGCCGAGTGCGGTGTGCGCCTCGTCGGCGATCACGACGTGGTACGCGTCCCGCGAGATCTCGTCGACGTGCCGCGTGAACCACGCGTAGGTCTGGATCGTGATCGGATTCTCGCGCTTCGGGCTCTTGCCGCGCAGAACGGCCTCCTCGAAGCGGTCGCCGTAGCCCTCGGTCGTGAGATCGCGGTTGAACTGCTGTACGAGCAGGCGCCGGTGCGTCAGGATCAGGACGCCCAGCGTGCGTGACGCCTCCACGAAGCCCGCCGCCGCGATCGTCTTGCCGGACGCGGTCGGGTGACGGAACCGGAAGCGCCGCGCGGCACCGGGGTCCGGCCCAGTGAAGACGCTCTCGTCGGTCTCCTCGTCCGGCTCCGCTGCGAGCAGGCCGAGCTCGTCCTCCGGCTCCTCCTCGACTGCTTCCAGCGCGGGTTCCTCGACGACTGCGCCGTCCCCGTTGCCGTTCGTCTCCTCTTTCTGGCTGACGGTGATCAGCTCCGTGAGCATCCCGGCGAGCGCGTCGATCTGGTGCTTGCGGAGCTCGGTTCCGGACGCGAGTCGCGGGCGCTCCTCGGAGAGCACGCGCTCCAGGCCGAGCAGCAGCCCGTAGCGGACCTTCCACACGACACTGGGCTTCCGGTTCCCGGCCTCGATCTCGGCGGTCGCGTCGTCGAGCGCCCGGCGCCGCGCGGTGCCCGGTGCGAGCGTCTCTGCGGGATCCTCACCCTCGTGCAGGAACGCTTCGCCCGCCCAATCCTGGGCCCGGCGCGCCGCCTCCACGAGCGCGTCGCTCGCCAGGGGCGAATCAGTCAGGTGCTCGGTCGTCGTTGCCACGGTCGCAGCGCGATGCGCGCTGCCGCTTCCATCAAGGGTTGCGTCGGCCCGGAATGACCCCGAATCGGGCTGCGCAGGCCACAGCATAGCCGATTCCGCCCGGGCGGGCCGCTACGGTCCGGGGGTATGAAGGTCACGCTCCTCACCCGCGAGTACCCACCCGAGGTCTACGGAGGCGCCGGCGTCCACGTGACCTACCTCGCCCGGGAGCTGAAGCAGCTCCTGGACGTGGACGTCCGCTCCTTCGTCGACTTCCGGCCTCCGGTCGAGCTCGCAGAGGCGAACCCCGCGCTGCGGGCGATGGGCGTCGATCTCTTGATGGCAGCGAGCCTGGACGGCTCGAAGCTCGTGCATTCGCACACGTGGTACGCGAACCTCGCCGGGCACGTGGCGAAGCTCCTGCACGGCGTACCGCACGTCGCGACGACGCACTCGCTCGAGCCGGCGCGACCCTGGAAGGCCGACCAGCTCGGCGGCGGCTACCGCCTCTCGTCGTTCTGCGAGCGCGTCGGGCTCGAGGGAGCCGACGCCGTGATTGCCGTCTCGCGGGCGATGCGCGACGAGGTGCTCGCAACGTACCCCGCGATCGACGAGGCGCGAGTGCACGTGATCCTGAACGGGATCGACACCGACGAGTACCGCCCCGTCGAGTCGCGCGACGCCCTCGAGCGCTACGGCGTGCGCGAGCCGTACGTGCTCTTCGTCGGCCGCATCACGCATCAAAAGGGGCTCTCGACGCTGCTCGCGGCCGCGCCCGCGATCCAGGGCGCACAGCTCGTGCTGGCAGCGGGCGCGCCCGACACCGAGGAGCTCGCGCGCGAGACGGAGGAGGCCGTCGCGCAGCTCGACGACGCCGTCTGGATCGAGCAGATGCTGCCGCAGGACGAAGTCGTGGAACTGCTCTCCCACGCGACCGGGTTCGTTTGCCCGTCGATCTACGAGCCGCTCGGGATCGTCAACCTCGAGGCGATGGCGTGCGGAACGGCGGTCGTCGCCTCCCGCGTCGGCGGAATTCCGGAGGTCGTCGCGGAAGGCGAAACCGGTTTGCTCGTGCCGCCGGAGGACCCGGCTGCGCTGGCGCACGCGATCAATGAGCTCGTCGCGACGCCCGCGCGCGCGCAGGCGATGGGCGCGGCGGGCCGGCGCCGGGCGGTCGAGGAGTTCGGCTGGGACCGTGTGGCCGAGCAGACGGCCGGGCTCTACCGCAGCCTGGTCTAGGCGGTCGCCGCTGCGCCCGTCTCGGCCAGGCGCCGTCCGAGCACGCGTTCCGAGACGCCGGTCTGGTCGAGATGGCGCGTGATGCCGCCGAGGAAGAACGGCCAGCCCGCTCCGAGCAGGAGGCACGTGTCGACGTCTGCAGCGGACTCGACGACGCCTTCGTCGAGCAGGTGGCCGATCTCGTCGGCGAGCGCTTCGAGCACCGCCTCGCGGATCTCGTCGACGGAGCGGCGCCGGTCGCCGGTGACGATGATCTCCTCGCGCCCGTCCGCGTAGTTCGCCAGCGTCGGCGAGAGCGGGAAGCGGTCTGGGAACGCCTCGTTCATGGTCTCGAGTACGTGGTTTGCCACGCGCGGGCCGACGAGCTGGAGGAGCACGGACGGCGCCATCGGCATCCCGAGCCCCACGATCGCCTCGTCGGTCTCCTCGACGGTGTTGCCGTGCTCGAGCGCGTCCATCAGCACGCTCGTCATGCGCGTGAGGACGCGGTTGACGACGAATCCCGGTGTGTCCGCCGTCACGACGCCGCGCTTGCGTAGGCGCTTGCAGACGTCCCACGCGGTCGCGAGCGCAACGTCGTCGGAGCCGTCATGGCGGACGATCTCCACAAGCGGCAGCACTGCGACTGGATTGAAGAAGTGCAAGCCGACGTCCGCGCCCATCTCCTCGAGCGACAGCGACGACGTGTTCGACGCAAGGATCGCTGTCGGCGCCGCCTCGCGCAGCTCGGCGAAGACGCGCCTCTTCACTTCCAGCTCCTCGACGACAGCCTCGAGGACGAGGTCACAGTCCTCGAAGCCCTCGTACCCCGTCGTGCCGTGCACGATCGTCGCGAGGAACGGCTTGCGCGACTGCATCTCGCCGCGGATCTCCGCGAGCGAGCGCTCGACGATCTCCTCGTTCAGGTCGCGGATCACGAGCGGCACCTCGAGCCGGCGGAGGAAGAGCGTCGCAAGCTGGGTCGCCATCAGCCCGGCGCCGACGATCCCGACCTTCTCGATCTTGCGCGGCTCGGCGTCTGGGACGCCCACCCCCTTCTTCTGGCGCCGCTCGACGAGGTTGAACGAGTAGATCGAGTTCTGCGCCTGCGGGCCCGGGAGGAGCTCGGCGATCGCGTCCTCCTCGGCGCGGTAGCCCTCCTCGAGTGGCCAGCGGGCTGCACCCGCGATCAGGTCGAGCGCGACCTGCGGTGCGCGGGCTGGGCCCAGCAGCTCGCCGCGGGCGCGGCGGACGACGTCCTCGACGTCGCCGAGGTCGTGCTCCTCGCGCTCGGGCGGCCCGGCGCGCAGCCATGCGATCGACTCGTCGAGGAACTCCACGTCGTCGAGGAGCGCATCGGCGAAGCCCATGTCGTACGCGCGCTGGGCGTCCAGCATCCTGTTCTGGCGCAGCGGGTTCTGCACGATCACCTTGACGGCGTTCGCTGCTCCGACCAGCCGAGGCGCGAGCTGCGTCGCGCCCCACGCGGGGAAGAGGCCGAGAAAGACCTCGGGCGCGCCGAAGTGCCGAACCGAGCGCGCGATCGTCCGGTAGTCGCAGTGCAGCGCCACCTCGAGACCGCCGCCGAGGCACGCGCCGTTGATTGCGGCCAGCGTCGGGAACGGGAGGCCCTTCAGCCGCAGGAACAGCTCGTGCCCGGCGCGCGAGCCTTCCCGCGCAAGCTCGGGCGTCACGTTCGGGAACTCGTCGATGTCCGCACCGACGCAGAAGACGAACGGCTTGCCGGTGACGACAAGCGCCGACCACTCCTCACGCCCGAGCTTGTCGAGCGCGCGTTCGAGCGACTCGAGGGCGTGCCGGCCGAGCGAAGTCGGCTTCGACCAGTCCTCGCCGTTGTCGATCGTGAGCAGCGCGAGGTCGCCGGCGCGCTGCAGCTTGAACTCAGTTGGACGCAACGTTCTCCCAGAGCACCGCGCAGCCCATGCCCATGCCGATGCAGAGCGCCGTCAGGCCGCGACGCGCGTTGCGCTCGCGCATCCCGTAGGCGAGCTGCGCGATCAGGCGGACCCCGGTCGCCGCGAGCGGATGTCCGCACGCGATCGCTCCGCCGTACGGATTCAGGCGCTCGTCGTCCGGATCGATGCCGAGCTCCTTGCACCACGTCAGGACCTGCACCGCGAAAGGCTCGTTGAGCTCGAAGAGGCCGATGTCGTCGAGCGTGAGCGCGTGTTGCTCGAGCACGCGGCGCGTCGCCGGAACGGGGCCGAGGCCCATGACCTCGGGCGCGACGCCGGCGTACGCGAAGCCGACGAGCCTGAGCTTCGGCTTCAGCCCGTATTCCTCGACGGCCTCGCCGGAAGCGAGGAACGCAGCCGTCGCGCCGTCGGTGAGGCCCGCTGAGTTGCCGGCCGTGACCCGGCCGCCCGCGCGGAACGGCGTGCGCAGGTTCGCGAGGCCGTCCATCGTCGTGTCCGCGCGCAGGAACTCGTCTTGCTTCGCAATCGTCCAGCCGTCGTCCGTGAAGACCGACATCGGCACGACCGTCTCGCGCATGATGCCGTTCTGCCACGCGGCGCTCGCGCGCTGCTGCGAGCGGACCGCGAAGCGGTCGGCGTCCTCTTTGCTGAGCTCGGGGAAGCGGTCGTGGAGGTTCTCGGCGGTCGCACCCATCGTCGCGGCGCTTTCGTCGATCAGCCGCTCCGCGATGAAGCGCGGGTTGAAGTCGACGTCCTCGCCCATCGGGTGGTGCCCCATGTGCTCGACGCCGCCGGCCAGGACGATGTCGGCCGCGCCCCAGGCGATCTCGCCAGCGCCGGCGGTGACGGCCGTGAGCGCGCCCGCGCACATGCGGTCGACGGCGAAGCCGGGCACGCTGTTCGGGATCCCCGCGAGGAGCGCGACGTCGCGCCCGAGCGTGAGTCCCTGGTCGCCGACCTGCGCGGTCGCAGCCATGATCACGTCGCCGATCTCTTCCGGCGGGATCTCTGGATTCCGCCGCAGCAGCTCGCGCACGACCTTGACGCCCATGTCGTCCGCGCGGGTCTTCCAGAAGAGCCCTTTGGGGCCAGCCTTCCCGAAGGCGGTGCGGACGCCGTCGACGAAGTAGACGTCCCTCACGCTTCGAGCATACTCGGGTGGTGCCGGACTGGAACGCGATCGCGAGGCGGCAGGAGGAGCGGTCCGTCGGGGCGCAGGGCGCGGTGCTGCGCGGGAACGCGGCGTACGGTGCCGGCCTGGCGCGGCTCATGCTCGGGGACGACGCCGGCGCGCGCCAGTGGTTCGACCGCGCTGTCGAGGCGTACCGGGAGAGCTGGGCCGACGCCGCGCCGGATTCGTGGGGCCGGCCGATCGGCGCGATGAAATCGCGGCTGCTCGTGGCGGAGCCCGCGGAGGCGGAAGCGCGCTGGGCGCTCGACGCGGGCGCGGACGCGGCGGAGTCGCCGATCGGCCGCTACGCCGCCGCGCTGGCGCACCTGGTACTGGGCAACGACGAGCGCGCGCGCGTCCATGCGGACGAGTTGCGCACGCGCGACGACTTCCCGCGGCCCGTCGGAGACGCGCTCGCGACGATCGCGGCCGGCACGGACGCCGTGGGCTACGTCGAGGCGGTGGAGGCGGTGCTGGAGTCGTTCGAGACGCGCAGCGAGTACCTCGAGGACGTGCCCGTCGCGGACACCGTGCTCGTCCTGCAGGCGCTCGCCGAAGCCCGCGGCCTCCGCGCGGAGCTCAACTCCGCGCTCCTCCCGCAAACCCTCGAGTGACCTCAAGGGTGCCTGGCACCTCGAGCCCGCTGTTCCGGCCTAGGCGGCTTCCGCCATCGCCTCTTCGACGTGCGCCCAATAGGCCGTTCGGGCGGCCGCAG
>DASYUZ010000136.1:0-21594 GCA_036000665.1 Gaiellaceae bacterium | reverse complement strand
GCCGATGAAGTGCTTACGGCAGTACGTGAAGACCTCCTCGCCGGGAGCGACCTCGACGACCCCCGGCCCCACCGCCTCCACGACGCCGGCTGCGTCCCACCCGGGCACGACCGGGAAGAGGTGCGGGAACGCCGGCTCGAGCCGACCCTCGCGGAGCTTCCAGTCGACGGGGTTCACACCGGCGGCGCGAATGCGGATCTTGACCGCGTCCGGCGGCAGCTTGGGCTCGGGCAGCTCCATGCGCTCGAGCCGGTCGCGCCCGCCGAACTCGCGGATGCCGATCGCCAGCACGCGGGGAGGCTAAACGAGGGGGCGCTCCGAAGAGCGCCCCCGGGTCAGGCGCGGTTCAGATCTTCCCACGCCGACGCCACTTGGTGAAGATCGTGCCCAAGCGGCGCTGGTAGTCGCGCGCAGCGTCGTCCGGCGTGCGCTTGTCCTGGGCGACCTCGGCGAACATCTGCGGGATCAGGAACGTGTCGAAGATCTCGCCGATGGCCGCGTTCGCGAAGCCCGGATACCCGACGTTCTTCGTGTACTTCTCGGAAATAGTCCCGAGGATCTTGTACTTCCCGGTCGGCGTGTTCGCATCACGTGCCAGGCGAACCGGGATGTTCCGGACCGACTTCGGGAACGACGGGAAGTTGTAGAACTTCGAGTTCTCGAAGGCTCCGGTGTACTTGATCTCGAGGTCCGCGAGGAACTTCACTGCCATCTTCTTGTTCTGCGCGAACTTCCAGATCATGTAGGTGTGCATCACGTGCTCGAGCCCGAGCCGGCCGTTCGGGCCCTTCGGGATCGGCGCGAGCATCGTCTTCGACGCAAGATCGCGGTTCGAGAGCTCCGCCGAGCGCGGAATCGAGATCGCGTTCAGCGCCATCGACAGGTGGCCCGCCAGGAAGCCCTGGTTGTTCGACGCCGCCGTCCAGGCGAAGATCTCGTTCGACATCCCGTTCTTGAACAGGCTGCGTGCGAACTTCAGCACCTCGCGTGTCGCCTTCGTGTTCAGCGTGACCTGCGCCTTCGAGTTCTGGATGAACGAGCCGAAGCACATCATCAGCGCCATCAGCGCCATGTTCGAGTCGATCTCGTTCGACATCCCGATCCCGATCGGGTGACCGGCCGATCGGAGGCGCGGCGCCGCCCGCAGCACGACGTCCCACGACGTCGGACCGCCGCCGAATCCGGCTTCCTGCCAATAATCCCGACGCCAGTTCACCGGGTCCGGCGCGTACGAGTCCGGGAAGCCGTGGTACTTCTTCGTCTTCGGGTTGTAACAGGAGCGGAACGCGACCGGCTTCATCTTGCCGCGCTTCCTCGAGACCTCCTGGACGATTTCGTTGTGATTGATCACCTGGTCTTCGTACTGCGGTGCCGGTGCGAGCAGGGCCACCATGTCGTGGCCGCGACCTGCGAACGCCTCCGAGGAGACGCGACCCGGCAAATCGGCCTGGCCGACGTGGTCGACGATCACCTCCGTGTCGTTCGCCCGGCCCCAGGCCTTCGTGTAGACGTTGTCGAACCAGCGGTCGTACGCCGGCACGAAGTGGCTCCACTGCAGGATCCGTAACGTCCCCGCGAGCTCCTTCTTGGCGTACTTCGGGGCGCCGTAGGCGACGCTCTTCGCCCCCAGGCCGCCGTAAACGAGGATCACGCCCGCCCCGGCCCTCTTGATCAGGTCGCGGCGGGTGAGCTCGTCGAGCTTCGACACGTCGACGCGCTCCTTGTCAGCCACTACCCCCTCCTTTCCTTGGGCCTTCATTGTGCCTCTTTACGGCCTCAACGGAAGGCCCCGCCCGTGAAGCCGGCAATGAACCGGTTGAGAAAGATGTTGTAGAGAAACGCCAGCGGAATCGTCGGGATCAGCGTCGCCGCCATCAGCCCTTGCCAGAAGAACACGTCCCCGCGGATCAGCTCGGTGAAGATGCCGATCGAGATCGTCTTCGAGCTCGACGTCGTGATGAACGACAAGGCGTACACGAAATCGTTCAGGACGAGGGAGAAGGAGAAAATGACGACGGTGAGGATCCCGGGCAGCGATACGGGAAACACGATCCGGGCTAGCGTCGCGAGGCGGGAGGCGCCGTCCACGCGCGCGGCCTCCTCGAGCTCTCGGGGGATCGTCTTGAAGAATCCCATCAGCAGCCAGGTAGAGAACGGAACCGTGAACGACGGGAAGACAAGGACGAGGGACCAGAGCGAATCCTGTAACCCGCGTTGACCTCCCAGTGGGAAGTGGCTAATGACGTACGACAGCGGCAGGAACAGAAGCGTCGGCGGGACGAGATAGGTAAGGAAGATCCCGACGCCCATCCCCTGCCCCCAGCGCCCCGAGACGCGCGCGAGCGCGTACCCGGCGGGCACCGCAAGGACGAGCGTGATCAGCACGACGGCGACGCCGACGAGCGCCGTATTCCTCACCCATGTGAGGTACTGCGTCTCATGGAAGAGGAACGAGTAGTTGTGAAGCGTCGGCGAACCGAGCTTACGGTCGAACGAAAACGGGATGTTTTCGACGTTGTAGAGGTCCTGATCGCTCTTGAAGCTCGTCCACAGCATCCAGTAGAACGGAAATGCAAGGACGATCGCGAACGGTCCCAGGATCGCGTAGGACGTGAGCTTCTCGCGAAGCGTGATCACGAGACCTCCACCTTACGCGCGAAGCGCAGCATCAGCACGGCCACGATCACGAGCACCGGCAGCAGATAGAGCGAGATAGCGGCGCCTTCGCCCAGCGAGCCTGCGCGGATGCCCACGAAGTACGAGAGGGTCGTCAACATGTGCGTCGAGTTGAACGGCCCTCCCTGCGTGAGGATGTAGACGACGGTCATGTCCGTCGCCGTGAAGACGATCCCGAAGAGAACCGCGACGGTCGCAATCGGCAGCTGCAGCGGCAGCGTGACGTACCAGAACTTCTTCAGCCCGACGGCGCCGTCCACCTTCGCGGCGTCCTCCACCTCGCTCGGGATCGATGCGAGTCCGGCAAGGAAGATCACGACCGCGAACGGGATGATCCGCCACGCGTGCACCGAGATGATCGCGCCGAGCGCCAGCGTCGGATCGCCGAGCCACTGCGGCGGGTTGAACGGCTGGATCGTCCACGGCGTGACCGCGTTGACGATCTTGTAGAGATACAGATGCGCGCCGCCCGGCATCAGGTCGTGGACGAGCGTCCAGTTCACGACGCTGAAGAGGGAGTCGTAGATCCAGAGCCAGCCGATCGTCGAGAGCGGAACCGGTGCCGCCCAGGGGAGGAGGATCAGCAAGCGGAGGATCCACTTCCCGCGGATCGGCCGCGTCAGCGCGTGTGCGATCAGCCCGGCGCACAGAAGCACCACCGCCTGCGAGGCGAGCGTAAAGAGAACGGTGTTCCGGAGCGCCCGGCGAAAGTTGGGATCGGCCCAGGCGCCCGTGAAGTTGCTCTTCCCGACGAACTTGCCGCCGAGACTGCCGCCCGTCGCGTCGGTCAGGCTCAGGTAGAGCGAGAGCAGCAGCGGTCCGCCGACGAGGACCGCGATGAAGACGATCGCCGGGCCGATGAGCGCCGGCGCGAGGTAGCGCTCGTGCTCGAAGACGTCGAGCAGGCGTCGGCCGCGCGACCTCTGCCTCGGACCGGCGACCGCGACCACAGTGGCTCGATCCTATGGGACGGAGTACGATCCGTGCCGCCCGTGGCCGAGATTCAGCTCGACAAGCTGACCAAGGTGTACCCCGACGGGACCGAGGCCGTGACCGCGCTCGACCTCGTGATCCCCGACGGCGAGTTCGTGGTCTTCGTCGGCCCGTCGGGATGCGGGAAGACGACCGCGCTCCGGATGATCGCCGGCCTCGAGGAGATCACCTCGGGCACCGTCAAGATCGGCGACGAGGTCGTGAACGGCCTGCCGCCGAAGGACCGTGACATCGCGATGATCTTCCAGAACTACGCGCTCTACCCGCACATGAGCGCGTTCGACAACATGGCGTTCGGGCTCAAGCTGCGGAAGGTGCCGCGCGCGGAGCGGCGCTCGCGAGTGCAGACGACGGCGGCGATGCTCGGGCTGCCGGAGGTTTTGGCGAAGCGGCCGCGGACGCTCTCGGGCGGCCAACGCCAGCGCGTCGCGATGGGGCGCGCGATCGTGCGCGAACCGCGCGCCTTCCTGATGGACGAGCCGCTCTCGAACCTCGACGCGAAGCTCCGCGTCGAGATGCGCGCGGAGATCGCTCGCCTGCAGCGCGACCTCGAGGTGACGACGATCTTCGTCACGCACGACCAGGTCGAGGCGATGACGCTCGGCGACCGCGTCGTCGTGCTTCGCGACGGCTTCCTGCAGCAGATCGCGTCGCCGCAGGAGCTCTACGACCGGCCGGCGAACCTGTTCGTCGCGGAGTTCATCGGCTCGCCCTCGATGAACCTCGTGGCCGTCGACCTCGCGCGCGCGGACGGCGGCCTGGTTGCGAGGTTCGGCGAGCACCAGCTGCGGCTCGACGACTCCATCCTGTCCGCGCGGCCGGCGCTGGCCCGCTTCGAGGGGAAGCGCGTCATCCTCGGCATCCGCCCGGAGGACATCGAGGACGCCGCGATTGCCGGAGCTGCGAACGGAGGCCGGATCGCGGCTGTTGTCGACATCCGCGAGGACCTCGGCTCGGAGGTGTTGATCCACTTCGGGATCGGCGCGGCGGCCGTTCGCGGCGAGGACGTCGCGGCGGCGGTGGGGGAAGAAGCACTCGAGGCGACGGCCGTGCAGGCGCGGGAGAAGGGGAACGTGTTCGTCGCGCGAATCGACCGCGAGACGCGCGCCGCCGAACGCGAGCCCATCGAGCTCGCGGTGAACACGAAGCGGCTGCACTTCTTCGATCCCGAGACGAGCCGGGGGATCTACGGCGTCGACGACGCGGGTTAGACCAGCGCGAGCTGCGCGACGGGCTGCAGGCCCGTGACGCCGACCCCGATGAGTCTGAGCGCGCCCGGCCGCTCCTCCAGCGCGCGGTCGAGAAGCGCGCAGGCGATGCCGGCGATCTTCTGTGCATCGTCCGTCGCCGCGGCCATGGTCTCCGAGCGCGTGCGCGTCGTGAAGTCGCCGTAGCGCAGCTTCGTTGTCACGGTGCGGGCGAAGAGGCCGCGCTCGTGGAGCCGGCGGCCGAGGCTTTCGGCCATTCGCCGGAGCTCGTCGTGCAGGCGGACGCGATCGTCGACGTCCTTGTCGAACGTCTCCTCGTGGCTGATCGAGACCGGAGGCTCTTCTCCGGGCTCGACTTCGCGCGGGTCGAGCCCCCGGGCGCGGTCGCGGAGCAGGCGGCCCACCTTGCCCGGGAGGAGTGCCTCGAGCTTCGCGTCGGTGAGTTGCGCGAGCGTCCCGATGGTCTGAACGCCCGCGGCCTGGAGGCGAGCGTCGGCGCGCGGGCCGACGCCCGGGAGCCGCCGCACGTCGAGCGGCGCGAGGAACTGGGCTTCGTGTCCGGGGGGCACGACGGTCACTCCGCCGGGCTTGCGCCGATCGCTCGCGATCTTGGCGACGACCTTGCACGGGGCGACGCCCAGCGAGCACGTCAGGCGCGTCGTCCCGCGCACGGCGGTCTGAACCGCCTCGGCGAGCTTCCGCGCCTCGAGGAAGCTCGCGGCCCGCTGCGTCAGGTCGAGGTAGCCCTCGTCGATTCCGGTCTGCTCGATGAGGGGCGCGACCTCGCGGATCGCGGCCCACACCTCGCGGGAGACCATTCGGTAGTGCTGGTGGCGAGGCCGCAGGAAGACAGCGTGCGGGCAGCGGCGGAGCGCCTCGGCGCAGCTCATCGCGGACTGGATCCCGAACCGGCGTGCCTGGTAGTTCGCGGTCGCGACGACGCCACGCCCGTGCGGGTCGCCGCCGACGATCAGCGGTTTCGTCCGAAGCTCGGGCTGCTCGAGCTCCTCTACCGCGGCGAAGAACGCGTCCAGGTCGACGTGCGCGACGATCACTGTGGACGAGAAGTTTCACATTCGGCACAGACGCGGCACACACTCGTCAGACCTTCGCCGCTACGGTCGTTCCATGACCGCCAAGGCCGCAACTCCGTGGGGCGACGCGATGCTCGTCGACCAGATCGAGGTGCCGCAGCGCGCAGGGGAAAAGCGTTTCTCCTCGATCGTCCAGCTGCTCGAGAACCGCAAAGGCGAGCGCTTCGTCCGCTTCGCGTACACGACCGGCGGTTCCGCCCGCCGCGGCCCAGTCACGCTCCGGGCGCGCGACCTCGAGCGGTTGCGTGCCGGGCTCGCGAAGCATCCGGAGCTCGCCGCCGAGCTCGATCTCGGAGGTGATGCCTAGACGAGCGCCGATTGCCGTTCGCGCACCGCGTCGACGAGCGAGGCGAGGATCAGCGCCCCGTCAGGCGGACCGAGCAGCGGGTCGACCGCGTGCTCGGGGTGGGGCATAAGGCCGAGCACGTTGCCCTCGCGGTTGCATACACCTGCGACGTCGTGCAGGGAGCCGTTTGGGTTCTCCCCGTCATAGCGAAGCACGATCTGGTCGAGCTCGACGAGCTCGCGGTAGAGCGCGTCGTCCGCGTACCAGCAGCCTTCGCCGTGCTTGACGGGGACGGTCAGGACCTGGCCCTCAGTGCACCGTGCCGTCAGGGGCGTGTCCGCACGCTCAACGCGCACGCGAACATCACGACAAATGAACTCGAGCGACCGGTTCGGCCGGAGCACGCCGGGCAGTAGCCGCGCCTCGCAGAGGATCTGGAAGCCGTTGCAGATCCCGAGGACAGGTCCTCCTTCGCCGGCGAAGCGTGTGACCGCTTCCATGGCGGGTGCGAAGCGGGCGATGGCGCCGCAACGCAGATAGTCGCCGTAGGAGAAGCCGCCGGGCAGCACGACGGCTGCGACGTCCGGGAGCTCCCGCTCGCGGTGCCAGACGAGCACCGGGTCTGCGCCGAGCGCGTGGAGTGCCCAGGCTGCGTCGCGGTCGTCGTTCGAACCCGGGAAGACGAGGACGGCGATCCGCGGGCGGAGCTCCCTCACGCGCCCTCCAGCTCGATCTCGTAGCTCTCGATCAGGGGGTTCGCAAGCAGCTGCTTGCACATCTCCTCGACCGCGGCTCGCGCCTGCTCGGGATCGCTCGCCTCGACGTCCAGGTCGACCACGCGGCCGATCCGCGCCTCGCCGACCGAGAAGCCGAGCTGGCGGAGCGAGCTCTCGACGGCCTGACCCTGCGGGTCGAGGATCCCCTCCTTCGGGCGGACGAGCACCGTCGCCCTCATCGAAGCACGGCCTCGGGGTCCGAGCGGTAGTCGCCGAACGCGATGCCGGTGATCCGCTCGAACGCCTCGACGTACCGTCGGCGCGTCCCCTCGACGACGTCGTCGGGCAGCTCCGGCCCGGGCGCGGTCTTGTCCCAGCCGAGCGCCTCGCAGTAGTCGCGCACGAACTGCTTGTCAAAGGACGGCTGCGGCCTGCCGGGCGCGTACTCGCCGGCGGGCCAGAACCGGGACGAGTCGGGCGTGAGGGCCTCGTCGCCGAGCACGAGCCGGCCTTCTTCGTCGAGACCGAACTCGAACTTCGTGTCGGCGATCACGATCCCGCGCGCCGCGGCGTACTCGGCTGCGAATCGATACAGCGCGAGCGAGGCGCGCTCGACCTCGACCAAGCGTTCGGGGCCCGCGAGCTCGGCGGCCTGCGTCGCGTCGATGTTCTCGTCGTGGCCCTCCTGCGCCTTGGTGGCGGGCGTGAAGATCGGCTCGGGGAGCTTGTCGGACTCGCGGAGGTCTTCCGGGAGCACATGGCCGGACGTGGCTCCGGTCTGTTGATAGTCCTTCCAGCCTGACCCCGAGAGGTAGCCGCGCACGACGCACTCGATCGGCAGCATCTCGAGGCGCCGGCATTCGGTCGAGCGACCGTCCGCACGAAGCGCGACCAGATGGTTCGGTACGAGGTCGCGCGTCCGCGCGAACCAGAATGCGGAGAGGCCGGTCAACACACGGCCCTTGTCAGGGATCTCGGTCGGCAGGACGACGTCGAACGTCGAAATGCGGTCGCTCGCGACGAGTAGTAGGCGGTTGCCGTCGAGCGCGTAGAGCTCGCGAACCTTCCCACTCCCGACGTGCGCGGCTGCGGTCTCAGGCATAGCTGGGCTCCTCCTCCCTCGTGCGAACGAGCGCGTGCAGGCGCTCGAAGACGTTGTCGACGTGACGCGTGTACGGCTCCAGCGAGAACACAGCTTCCAGATCGAGCCGTGAGGCGATTTCGGGATCACCCCGGATGAGCTCGCGGAAGTCCTGTTCCTCCTCCCATGCGCGCGTCGCCTTGCTCTGCACGAGCCGGTACGCCTCGTCGCGCTCGAGCCCGCTTTCCACGAGCGCGAGCAGGACCCGCTGGCTGAAGTAGAGCGAGTGGCTCGCCTCGAGGTTGTGGCGCATCCGCTCGGGGAAGACGACGAGACCGTCGACGAGCCATGCAAAGCGGTCGAGCATGTAGTCGAGTGCGAGGAACGCGTCCGGGAGCACGACGCGCTCCGCGGACGAGTGCGAGATGTCGCGCTCGTGCCAGAGCGCGACGTTCTCGAGCCCGACGGTCGCCGCAGCCCTGACGACGCGCGCGAGGCCGCAGATCCGCTCGGAGACGACAGGGTTGCGCTTGTGCGGCATCGCGGACGAGCCCTTCTGGCCCTTGCCGAACGGCTCCTCGACTTCTCGAACCTCCGTGCGCGCGAGGTGACGTACCTCGGTCGCGAACTTCTCGAGCGATGCGGCCGCGAGCGCGAGCGTCGAGAGCAGCTCTGCGTGCCTGTCGCGCTGGAGGATCTGCGTCGAGGAGGGGGCCGGCTCGAGTCCGAGGCGCTCGCAGGCGAGTCGTTCCACCTCCGGATCGGTCGCGGAGTACGTGCCAACGGCGCCCGAGAGCTTGCCGACGCGCATCCCTTCGAGTGCGCGCTCCATGCGCGCCGGCGCGCGGTCGAGCTCGAACGCCCATCCTGCGAGCTTCATCCCGAACGTCGTCGGTTCCGCGTGCACGCCGTGCGTGCGTCCGATCGTCAATGTGTTCCGATGCTCCTCTGCGCGCCGAGCGACGGCAGCAAACGCGCGGTCGAGACCGGCGACGATCAGTCGTCCGGCCTCCTGCACCTGCAGCGCGAGCGCCGTGTCGAGCACGTCCGAGGACGTCAGGCCGTAGTGGAACCACGGGCCGTGCTCGCCGAGCGGCTCGGCCACCGCGTCCACGAACGCGGCGACGTCGTGCTGCGTGAGTTCCTCGAGCTCGCGCACGCGTTCCTCCGTCGGCGCCTGCGCACCGACGCGGATCGCGCGCGCGGCGTCGGTGGGCACGACGCCAATCTCGGCCCACGCGTCGAGCGCAGCGAGCTCGACCTCGAGCCAGCGTTCGAGCTTGCGCTGCTCCGACCAGATCCGGGCCATCGCCGGACGGGAGTAGCGCGCGATCACGAGTCGATGCTAGCGGGGCTCTCGGCCGACCGAGAGGATCCGCAGTGCAAGCGCGGCCGCGTTCTGCGCGTTGTCCACGCCGACCGCGGCGACCGGCACGCCTGGCGGCATCTGGGAGATTGCGAGCAGCGCATCGAGGCCGTCCAGGACGCTCAGCGAGGACCGGAGCGGAATTCCGATCACCGGCAGGTCGCTGTGCGCGGCCGCCACGCCCGGCAGGGCCGCCGACAGGCCGGCGCCGCAGATCAGGACGCGCAGGCCGCGATCGCGTGCGCTGCGGCAGAACTCCGCCACCTCGTCCGAGTTGCGGTGTGCGGAGAGCACGCGGAAGTCGTACGCCACACCTGCCTGCTCGAGCGCGTCGAGTGCGGGCTGCACGCGCTCGCGGTCCGACTCCGACCCCACGAGCACGCCGACGAGCGCGCCGTCAGCCACCGACGCGTGCTTCCCGCTGCGCCGCAACGGCCGCGATGTCGTGGCGGAAGCGCGCCCCGGGGAGCGAGATCAGCTCGGCGGCCGCGTACGCGCGCTCGCGCGCCTCCGCGATCGAACCGCCGACGCACGTCACGGCGAGGATGCGGCCCCCGTTCGTCACCAGACGGCCGTCACGGAGCGCCGTTCCGGCATGGAAGACGAGAGCACCGGCCTCTTGCGCGGCCTCGACGCCCTCGATCGGGCTTCCGCTGTCGCTCCCGGCCGGATAGCCGGCGGCGGCGACGACGATCGTCACTGCGGCATCCTCGGTCGCGCTCAGCGATGCCGAGCCTAAATCGCCCGCCGCGGCGCCGGCGAGCGCGCCCAGGAAGTCGCCGTCCAGCCGCGGAAGAATCGCCTGCGTCTCGGGATCGCCGAAGCGGCAGTTGAACTCGAGCACGCGCGGACCGTCCGTGGTGAGCATCAGCCCGGCGTAGAGCAGGCCGACGAACGGCGCATCACGTCGTGCGAGCTCGGCGAGCACCGGCTCGTGGATCCGCTCGACGAGCTCCTGCGGATCGAGCCCCGGTAGCGGCACCGGTGAGTACGCGCCCATCCCACCGGTGTTCGGTCCCTCGTCGCCGTCGAATGCGCGCTTGAAGTCCTGCGCCGGTGCGAGCGCGAGGGCGCGGCTTCCGTCGCTGATCGCGAAGAGCGAGACCTCCTCCCCTTCGACGAGCGCTTCGACCACGAAGTCGTCGCCGAGCGCGCTCACCGCGCGGAGCGCCTCGTCGAGCTCGTCCTGCGTCCGGCAGACGAACACGCCCTTGCCCGCGGCGAGCCCGTCCGCCTTCACGACGCATGGAGGCCGCGCCACCGCGAGTGCCTCGGGCGCCGGCACGTCCGCCGCCTCGAGCACCTCCTTGGCGAACCGCTTCGAGCCCTCGATCCGCGCGGCCGCGGCGCTCGGTCCGAACACGGGTACGCCGGCGAGGCGAAGCTCGTCCGCGACGCCGGCGACAAGCGGCGCCTCGGGGCCGATCACGACCAGGTCGAGCTCGAGCGAATGCGCCAGCGCCAAGAGCCCCTCCGCGTCGTCCGGGCGCACGGGGTGGCACGGCCCGAGCGAGGCGATTCCGGGGTTTCCAGGGGCAGCGTGGAGCTCCGTCAGGCGCCGGCTCTGGGCGAGCTTCCAGGCGAGCGCATGCTCACGCCCACCCGACCCCACCACGAGCACTTTCACGGGCGCACTCTAGTGAGGCGGTCGGAGGGTTTGAAGCACCGCCACTCCGCCTACAACACCGGCATGTCCACGCCTGAGCCAGGCCTCGACCTGCACGAGTGGGAGAGCGAGTTCTCGTCCATCGAGCCGGATTTCGAGGACGACCCAGCCGGAGCGCTCGTGGAGCTCACCAACCTCGTGGGGCGGATGCTCACCGCACGCGGCTTCGCCGTCGACGATCCCGTTGCGGACGACGGCGAGGAGCCCGAGATCTTGGCCACGTTCCGCGCCGCCCGGGAGGTCTCGCGCCTGGTCGAGAGCGATGCGGACGTCGACCCCGGCGACGTCGCCTCGGCGATCAACGACTTGCGGGACGTCTACGACCACCTGATTATCGAGCGCGCCCCGCCGTAAGGTTGCGGTGTGAGCCTGCTCGACCGGCACGTTGAGCTCTTCAACGCAGACGTGCGCACGGGGGATTTCCGGCCGATACTCGAGCAGTTCGCCGACGACGCCGAGCCGCGCTTCGAAGGCGTCCCGGCGGGACCGTTCATCGGCAAGCAGGCGATTGTCGACGCATATGCGACGAACCCGCCTGACGACGAGGTCGACATCGTCTCGTCGGAAGAAGGCAAAGGTGAGATCATCGCGCGCTACGCCTGGCGCGCCGACGAGGGCCGCCGAGCAGGCCGCATGATCATCACGCCGCGCGGCGACGAGATCGCGCGCCTCGTCGTCAGCTTCGAGTAGCACGTGCGGTCGCCGTTCCACGACGAGCTCGTCGCCCGGGCGCGCGTCATCGACGGACACGCCGACGTCCTGGGCATGCTCGCCGAGGCGGGCGTGCTGCGCCGCGCGGGGGCGGCACTCGCCGCGCCGTTCGCCGGCGAGCGCATCGCGAAAGTCGCCGGGCTCGAGGCGCGCGGGTTCATCCTCGCTGCCGCCGTCGCACTCGAGCTGGACGCGGGCTTCGTCGCGGTGCGGAAGCCGGGCAGCATCCACCCGGGGCCGAAGGCGAGCGTCGTGACCGCCCCCAGCTGGCGTGGTCATGCGGTCACGCTGGCCGTTCAGCGCGCTGCCGTCGGCAACGGCGAACGTGTGCTCCTCGTCGACGACTGGGCCGAGACCGGCAGCCAGGCGCTCGCGGCCAAGCACCTGATCGAGAAGTGCGGCGGCGAGTACGCCGGCCTCTCGATGCTCGTCGACCAGCTCTCGGACGACATGCGGAACGCGCTCGCGCCGGTGTTCGCGGTCGCCGACGCTGCGGAGTTTGGCTAAGGACGGGCGACTGCTTCGAGGCCGCGTGGAGAAAGCACTGCCTCCCGCTCCGCTCCGGTTCCGATCAGCGAGACCTCGACGTCGAGCTGCCGCTCGACGAACTCGACGTACGCGCGCGCCGCTTCCGGGAGCTTGTCGACCGAGCCCACGCCGTCGAGCGGTTCCTTCCAACCCGCCAACGTCTCGTACACCGGTGCCGCGTGGTGAAAGTCGCTCTGGTGCGCGGGGAAGTCCTCCGTCACGCTGCCGTCGCGCAACCGGTACGCCGTGCAGGCCGGCAGCTCGTCGAATGCGGAGAGCACATCGAGCTTCGTCAGCGCCAGCGACGTGATCCCGTTCAGGCGCACCGCGTAGCGCAAGGCGACGAGGTCGAGCCACCCGCAGCGCCGGACACGCCCGGTCACCGTCCCGAACTCGCCGCCCAGCTCGCGCACGCGCTCCTGGTTCGGCCCCTCGATCTCGGTCGGGAACGGGCCCTCGCCGACGCGCGTGACGTACGCCTTCGCGACGCCGACGACGGCATCGATCCGGTTCGGGCCGATCCCGACGCCCGTCGCCGCCGCGGACGCGACCGGGTTGGAGGACGTCACGAACGGATACGTGCCGTGGTCGAGGTCGAGCAGCGTGCCCTGCGCGCCTTCGAAGAGCACGAAGCGGCCGGCGCGGAGCGCACGGTCGACGAGCAGCGAGGTGTCGGCGACGTACGGCCGCAGGCGCTGCGCCACCCGCTCGAGCCGTGTGGCGACATCCTCGAGGTCGAGCGGGTCCGCGCCGTAGACACGCTCGAGCCAGACGTTCTTCTCGGCGAGCGCGACCTCGATCTTCTGGCGCAGGATCTTGTCGTCGAGCAGGTCCTGCACACGGATCCCGAGCCGGGCGGCCTTGTCGGCGTACGCGGGGCCGATCCCGCGCCGCGTCGTCCCGATCTGCAGCTTCCCCAGCCGGCGCTCGCTCGCCTGGTCGATCGCCACGTGCCACGGCATCACCAGGTGCGCGTTCCCCGAGAGGTGGACGAGCCCCTCGGTGCGCAGCCCGCGCGCCTCGAGGTCGTCGAGCTCCTGGACGAAGACCTCCGGGTCGACGACGCAACCGGCGCCGATCACGCACTCCTTGCGCGCGACGACCCCAGACGGCATGTGGCGGAACTTGAACGTCTCGCCTTCGACCATGATCGTGTGCCCCGCATTCGGCCCGCCCTGGTAGCGGCAGACGAGGTCTGCGTGCTGCGCGAGCAGGTCGACGATCTTCCCCTTGCCCTCATCGCCCCACTGCGCGCCGACGATCACGGTGGCCGGCACGAGTGGAGTGTGCCCGATCCGGCGGCCGGCTAGCGGGAGGACGCCAGAGATCCCGAAGTACCGGCGAACGGAATGCGTGGTGCGATCGCTGTCGGGAAAGTCCTGCGCAGCCTTTTCCCAGCGCGCGAGCGCCGCCGATCCTGCTCGCGCATCCGCGCGGACAGCGTCTCCCAGTCGACGCCCGCCCACGCCGGCTTCATCTCGTCGTAGTGCGCGACGCGCCAGCCGCGCTCCACCGGCCTAGTGCACCAGACTGGCGGGAAGCGCGCGCAGGACGCGGATCGTGTGCCCGCGCGGACAGGTCACCCTTCCCTGCTCTCGCGCGAGCGGCAGCGACCCCTCGACGGTCGCGCCGACGTACCCGCGGCTGGGCAGCTGGCTCGACGCGCACGCATCGCACACCGCCCGGAAGCTCGTCGCCCGGGGCGGGATGCAGACGGTCTGCTCCGCGATCACCCCATCAAGCCGCCGCCAAATCCGAGAACTTCGCGTAACGCTTGAGGAACGAGAGCTTGATCGTGTCGGTCGGCCCGTTGCGGTGCTTCGCAAGCGCGACCTCGGCGATCCCCTGCTGGTCGGAGTCCTCGTTGTAGTACTCGTCGCGATAAATGAACATGACGAGATCCGAGTCCTGCTCGATCGCACCGGATTCACGTAGATCGGAGAGGATCGGTCGCTTGTCGTGGCGCTGCTCGACCGCGCGAGAAAGCTGCGACATGGCAACGATCGGCACGTCGAGGTCGCGCGCGAGGACTTTCAACGAACGCGAGATCTGCGACACCTCCTGCACGCGATTCTCGGCCGTTGCGCCGGAGGTCATCAGCTGCAGGTAGTCGACCAGGATCAGGCCGAGGGTCGGCTCCAGCGACTTCAGCCGCCTCGCCTTCGAGCGGATCTCCATCATGTTGATCGAGCCCGTGTCGTCGACGTAGATCGGCGCTTTCGCGAGCTTGTCGCACGCAGCAGTGAGGCGCGGCCAGTCGTCGACGCCGAGCTTGCCGGTACGCAGCCGCTGGGACTCGACCTTCGCTTCGCTGCACATCAGGCGCTGCGTCACCTCGGTCTTCGACATCTCGAGCGTGAAGACGCCGACTGGGATGTTCTCGCGTACTGCGAGGTTCGCCGCGATGCACATGCCGAGCGCGGACTTGCCCATTGAGGGGCGCGCGGCGACGATGATCAGGTTGCCCGGCTGGAAGCCGGACGTCAGCCGGTCGAGGTCCCGGAATCCCGACGGCACGCCCGTCACGTCTGCACCGGCCTCGTAGAGCTGTGTGATCCGCTCGAAGCTCTGCTTCAGCAGCTCGTCGATATGTGTGAACTCCGTCGTGACGCGCGCCTGTGAGAGCTCGAACAGCACCTGCTCGGCGCGGTCTACGAGCTCGGCGGTCTCGCCGGGCCGCTCCCAGCCGAGGCGCGCGATCTCCTGGCCCGTGCGGATGAGGCCGCGTAGCGTCGCCATCTCGCGCACGATGCGCGCGTAGTGCGCGGCGTTGGCTGCCGCGGGTACGAGCGCGGCGAGCTCGTGGACACGAACGCGCCCGCCGGCGTCCTCGAGCTCGCTGCGCTCCTCCAGCTCGTCGACGAGCGTGATCGCGTCGACGGGCTCACCGCGCGCGTACAGACCGAGTGCGGCGCGGTAGATCTTTGCGTGGCTTTCGCGGTAGAAGTCGCCCGCATCGAGAATCTCGCTCACCGCGCCGATCGCACCGGGGGAGAGCATCATCGCGCCGAGGACCGACTCCTCGGCATCGAGGTTCTGCGGGGGGACCGGGGCGGTGGACGACAGCTGGGCGAGGGCCACGCCGGCCGAGTGAACCATCCCTGCAGGGACATTGGTAGCAGTGGACGGTGGTGTTTTCGACATGTCGATTCCAGCGATATGCAGGGAGAATCGACACATCGTGCCAGCCGCGCCGGACGGAGTTGTGGAGAGAAAGCGCGCTGCGTGCGGAAAGTTCGTCGCGACATCCACAGGCGTGTCGACGCCTGTGGATGAACTGTTAACTCTCCGTCTCTTCTTGCGCCTCGACGGCCGCGCCCGCGGCACGGTCGAAGGCGTCTTCGGGTACGTCGGTCCCCGCCGGCGCGGTCACCGGTTCCTGCTCCGGCAGCTCCTCGTACTCAACGGCAGCCGCGGCCTCCGCCGCCTGCGCTGCCGCCGCTTCGGCCTCGGCGCGCTCGGCGGCCTCCATCGCCTCGAGCTCGTCCTCCGGCGGCAGCTCGCCGCCCTCGGGAACAACGAGCATCTTCAGCTCGACTTCGACGTCCGTGAAAAGCTCGACCGGCGCGGTGTAGCGGCCGATTCGCTTCACATTCTCTATCCGGACCTTCCGCCGGTCGACGCGGATCTTGCGCAGCTTCCAGATCTCGTCGACGACGTCCGTCGGCGTCACCGAGCCGAAGAGCGACCCCGTCGGGCCGGCCTTGACGTCGAACCGGAGCTCGGTCTGCTCGAGCACGTCGGCCATCTTGCGCGCCTGGTCGAAGCTCTGCGCCTCGCTCCGCGCGCGCTGCGACTCGCGCTTCTGCAGCTCCGCGACCTTCGCCGGCGTCGCCTCCTCCGCGAGCCCGCGCGGGAGCAGGAAGTTCCGCGCGTAGCCGCGCGCGACGTTCACCACGTCACCGCGCAGGCCGAGCTTGTCCACGTCCTGCCGGAGGATGACTTCCATCAGCCTCTGTCGCGGTCGCCGCGGTCGCCGCGGTCGCCGCGATCACCGCGGTCGCCGCGATGGCCGCGGTCGCTGCGCTCCTCGCGTCCTTCGGCGACGTAGGGCAGCAGCGCCATCTCGCGCGCACGCTTCACCGCAACGGAGACCTGGTTCTGGTGCCGCCGGCATGCACCGGTGATCCGGCGCGAGCGGATCTTCCCCTTCTCGGAGATGTACCGCCGCAACTGGTTGATGTTCTTCCAGTCCACCTCGTCGATCTTGTCCTTGCAGAAGAAGCAGTTGCGCTTCCGCTGCGGACCGCCGAGCGGAGGACGCTTCCGGGATCGCTGCTGGTCTTGCTTCGCCACGAGTCCTCGCTAGAAGGGGATGTCGTCGTCGGCGCCTGCAGGCGTGAAGTCCGCGTCGCTCGCAGCGCCCGCCGGCACGAACTGCCGCTCACCGGTCTCGCCCTCGCCGCGCGAGTCAAGGAACTGCACGCTCTGTGCAATCACCTCGACCCTGGAGCGCTTCGTGCCGTCCTGTGCTTCCCAGGACGACCAGTCGAGCCGGCCGTCGACGCCGATGCGGCGGCCCTTGCTGAGGTGCTGCGCGAGCATCTCGGCTTGGTTTCCAAAGACCTTGACGTCGAAGAAGTTCGGCTTGTCGGTCCAGTTACCGGCGTCGTCCTTCTGCCGGCCGTTCACTGCCAGGCCGAGCTGCAGGACGGCAGTCCCTGACGCCAGATGCCGAAGTTCGGGATCGCGGGTTAGCCGGCCGACGAGCGTGACGCGATTGATGTCCCCTGCCATTACTCCTCCTCCACGGACGCGGTGACGGGCTGCGCGACATCCTGCCCGTCTCGCGCCGTCCGCGCTACCGGCCGTCCGGGACCCCGCTTGACACGGCGTACCGGCATGTGGCGCATCACGCCGTCGGTGATCTTGAGAATCCGCGAGAGCTCGTCGAGCGTCTCGGGCTCGCATGTCAGCTCGACGAGGTGGTAGACGCCCTCGTCCTTGTGCGCGATTTCGTAGGCGAGCTTGCGCCGGCCCCACGGGTCGTGCCGGTCCCACGTGCCGCCGCCGCGCTGGACGAGGTCGCGCGCGCGCTCGAGGACCTCGTTCTGCCGCTCCTCCGGAACCTCCGGGTCGAGCATGAGCAGGATCTCGTACTCCGTCTGCACTCCCGATACCTCTCTTTCCTCGGTCTGGTCGGCCCCGCCTGGTGGACGCCGCTCGGGAAAGACGGCGCGACGGCGGGGCGGAAAGCGGCGGCCAGTGTAGCATCGGCCCATGCGGAGCCGGCTCGCCTGGCTGGTCGCGGGCTTCGGGCTTGCGGCGGCCACCGCGGCGCGGTTCCTGCGCCGCAAGCGCCCAGAGGAGCCCGATACGCGGGCCGACGAGCTGCGCAAACGAATCGCCGAGTCTCGAGCGGTCGTCGACGAGCGGGACGCGTTCGAGGAAGCGGAGACGCCCGTGGACGCAGCGCCCGATCCGCAGGCGCGCCGCCGCGAGGTGCACGAGCGCGGGCGGTCGGCCATCGACCGCATGCGCGGCGACCGCTAGCAGCGAGGGGACGCTTACCGCGGAAGTCGGTGTCCTAGCAGGCCGATAACCGCGGAGCACGCCCCCTCACCTAAAGAGACTCCCGCGGGCGCGCGAACCCGTCGGTCTGCCGCCCAGAAACGCCTGGACGCCTGCAGCAAGGCCGTTCGCGACCCGCTCCTGGTAGGGCGCCGAGCGGAGCAGCCGGCCCTCGCGGGCGTTCGTCATGTACCCGGTCTCGACCAGGATCACCGGCACGTCGGCCCAGTTGAAGCCCGTCAGGTCGGAGCGGCGCTCGATGCCCAGGTCGCGTGCGCCGGTCGCGCGCACGAGCTCACGCTGGACGAACGCGGCGGCGCGGCGGCTCGGCGCGTAGACGTCATCCGTCCAGCCGGCATGCAGCGCGGGGTAGAACGTGCGCGCCCCGCGCGCGGCGGGGTCGGAGGAGCCGTCGGCGTGAATCCGCAGCATGAGCGCGGCGCCGCGCGCATTGCAGTAGCGAGCCCGCGCGACGTTGCCCCCGCGGTAGCCGGCCGCGTTGCGCGTCATCGCGACGCGGTAGCCGCCCGCGAGCAGCGCGGCACGCGCGCGCCGCGCGATCGCGAGCACGACGGAGGCCTCGCCGGGCGCGCCGCCCCCGTCCTTGATCTTCAGGGTGCGCGAGCCGGGCCCGATCGGCTCGCGCTGCGCGCCGACGCGCGGATCCGTGCCGTGGCCGGGGTCGATGCACACGAGCGCCGCGCTGGCGAGCGCTGCCGCGATCATGCGCGCGCGGCCGCCTCGGTCGCTTCGCGCAGCCGGGCCGCCAGGTCGTCGGTGAGCTGCCCGCGCCGCAGGCGCCAGAGCCAGTTTCCGCCCTCGATCCCGGGCGTGTTCATACGGGCCTCGCTGCCGAGGCCGAGCAGATCCTGCGCAGGAACGACCGCGAGGGAGGCGCGCGACGAGAGCGCGAGCTCGATGAGCGACCACGCAGGGTCGCGCTCGTCGAGCCCGGTCGCAGCGCGCTCGGCGCGCGTGAGCGACTCCCACCAGCCACGCGTCGTGTCGTTGTCGTGCGTGCCCGTGTACACGACGCCGTTCTCGCGGTGGTTCTCGGGCCTATGCGGACTCGCGGCGTCTCCGCTCCACGCCCACTGGAGGACGTGCATGCCCGGGAACCCGAGCTCGTCGCGGAGCTTCTCGACGGCGGGAGTGATCACACCGAGATCTTCCGCGATCACCGGGAGGTCGCCGAGCTCTGCGCGAGCCGCGTCGAACAGCTCGCGCCCTGGGCCCGGCCGCCACGAGCCCTCCTTGGCCGTCTCTGCTCCGGTCGGCACCGCCCAGTACGCGACGAAGCCGCGGAAGTGGTCGAGGCGCGTCAGGTCGACGAGCTCGAAGGTCCGCCGGAAACGCTCGACCCACCAGCGGTACCTCTGCTCGCGCAGGGCTCGCCAGTCGTAGAGCGGATTCTTCCAGAGCTGGCCCTCGTCCGTGAACTCGTCGGCAGGAACGCCTGCAACGGCTTCCTGCTGGAAGAGCTCTGGACGCGAGACGTGGTCGGCGCTGTCGGGCGCGACGTAGATCGGCAGATCCCCGATCAGCCGCACGCCGCGCTCGGCGGCATAGGCGCGAAGCCTGCGCCACTCGCGGTCGAAGCGCACCTGGTCCGCGATCGCCTCGCCCTCGGTGAACGTCGCCCAGTCCGCGATCCAGTACGCCTCGCGCTCCACGTACTCCTCGAGCTCGTGCGCGTCAACGGCGGCTTGGGGGTCGGCGAGCAGCCCGTTCCAGCCCGCGAACGCGGACGGCGATTTGTACGGCGAGCCGTGCTCGTCGGGCGGCCCGAGCGGCAGAAACTGCCACCACGACTGCCCCGCGGCCGCGAGCCAGTCGACGAACGCGTACGCGTCCTCGCCGAGCCGGCCGGACGGAAGCGAGGTCGGGTGGAGCAGGATCCCGCTGGAGCGGTGAAGCCTCACCTGTTTAGGTCTCCACCAACGCAGGCAACTTTCTGGCCCGATGCCCCTTCCGAAATCGGCTGAACCTCCGCGGCGAATCCTGATCCAGGACGTGCGCCCGCAGGTCGACTGCGGACGCTACGCGGTCAAGGCGGTCGTCGGCGATCGCGTCGCCGTCTCGGCGACGATCATCCGCGACGGCCACGAGGTGCTCGGCGCCGCGGTGCGCCACAAGCGCCCCGGCGCGACGCGCTGGCAGGAGTCGCTCCTCCAGCCGGTCGGGAACGATCGCTACGAGGGCGCGTTCGAGACCGACGCGTGCGGTCGCTGGTCGTTCCGGGTCGAAGCATGGGTCGACCGCGTCGCTTCCTACCAGTGGGAGGTGCGGCGCAAGGTCGAGGCCGGGCAGGAGGACCTGAGCTCGGAGCTCGCCGAAGGCGGCGTGCTGCTCGGACGCGAGACGCTCACCGCCGAGGAGGCGCTCGCGGCGCCCGCGGGCGACCGGCACGAGAAGACGTGGTCGGCGACGCTCGAGGTCGACGTCGATCGCGAGCGCGCGGCGTTCGGCGCGTGGTACGAGCTCTTCCCGCGCTCGTGGGGCGGGTTCCGCGGCGTTGAGAAGCAGCTGGCCGCTCTCGCGGAGCTCGGTTTCGACGTCGTCTACCTTCCGCCGATTCATCCGATCGGCCGCACCAACCGGAAGGGCCGGAACAACGCCGTGACCGCGCAGCGCGGCGACGTCGGCAGCCCGTGGGCGATCGGCGGCGAGGAGGGCGGTCACACGGCGATCCATCCCGAGCTCGGAACGCTGGACGAGTTCGAGCGGCTCGTCGCGCGCGCGGGGGAATTCGGGCTCGAGATCGCGCTCGACTTCGCGATCCAGTGCTCCCCCGACCACCCGTGGCTGCGCGAGCACCCGGAGTGGTTCCACCGTCGGCCCGACGGAACGCTCAAGTACGCGGAGAATCCGCCCAAGAAGTATCAGGACATCTACAACGTCAACTTCGCCGCGGAGGACTGGCGCGCGCTCTGGGAGGAGCTGCGCGACGCGGTGCTGTTCTGGGTCGCGCGGGGCGTGCGAGTCTTCCGCGTGGACAACCCGCACACCAAGCCGATGTCGTTCTGGGAGTGGCTGATCGGCGAAGTGCGGACGCAGGAGCCGGACGTCGTCTTCCTCTCGGAGGCGTTCGCTCCGCCGGCGATGATGACGGCGCTCGCCAAGGTCGGTTTCAGCCAGTCCTATACGTACTTCACGTGGAAGAACACGCGCTGGGAGCTGACCGAGTTCGTGCGGCAGCTCCTCTCGTGGAGTGCGTTCTACCGGCCGAACCTGTTCGCGAACACACCGGACATCCTGCACGCCTACCTCCAGCGCGGCGGCCGCCCCGCGTTCGAGGCGCGGCTCGTGCTCGCGGCGACGCTGAGCCCGTCGTACGGGATCTACTCGGGATTCGAGAACCTCGAGAACGTCCCCGTGCGCGAGGGCTCGGAGGAGTACCTCGACTCGGAGAAGTACGAGGTGAAGAAGCGCGCGCTCGACGGCGAGCTGCTGCCGCTCGTGCAGCGCCTGAACGCGATTCGCCGCGCGAACCCTGCGTTCCACCGCTTCGCGAACCTGACGCTGCTCGAGACGGAGTCGGACTACCTGTTCGCGTTCGTGAAGCGGGAGGAGGGAAACGCGGTTGTCGTGGTCGTGAACACGGACGCGTCGGAGCCGCGCGAGGGCTTGGCCGTGCTGCCCGCCTCGCTCGGCTTTCCCCCGAGCTTCCGCGCGGCGGAGCTCCTGACGGGCGAGGCGTTCAGGTGGCAGACGGGGCGCAATTACGTTGCCCTCCCCGCCGGCGGTTCGCACGTCCT
>DASYUZ010000135.1:0-21699 GCA_036000665.1 Gaiellaceae bacterium | reverse complement strand
CGGACGTCAGGCGCGGCGACCGCGTGCACTTCGCGACCGACATGGGCTGGATCATGGGGCCCTGGACGGTCGTCGGCGCGGGCGCCGTCGGCGCGACGGTCGTGTTCGCGGAGGGCGCGCCCGACTGGCCGGCCGACCGGCCCTGGCGCACCGTGCACGACGAGCGCGTGACGATGCTCGGCGTCTCGCCCACGCTGATCCGGGCCCTGATCCCGAAGGGCAACCCCGAGCACGACCTGTCCTCGCTTCGTGCGCTGGCGACGACGGGGGAACCCTGGAACCCCGATCCGTACCTCTGGCTCCACGAGCAGGTGGGCGGCGGCCGGACGCCGATCGTCAACCTGAGCGGCGGCACGGAGGTCGGCGCCTGCTTCCTCTCCGTATGTGTCGCGTACCCGATCAAGCCGGTCTCGCTGGGGTTTCCGGCGCTCGGCGCGGACGTCGACGTCTTCGACGCGGAAGGCCGGTCCCTGCGCGGCGAGGTCGGCGAGCTCGTCTGCAAGCGCCCGTGGCCGGGGATGACGCGCGGGGTCTGGGGCGATCCCGAGCGCTACCTCGAGACGTACTGGCAGCGCTTCCCGGGCGTCTGGACGCACGGCGACTGGGCCTCGGTCGACGAAGACGGCTACTGGTTCCTGCACGGCCGCTCGGACGACACGCTGAACATCGCTGGCAAGCGGATCGGGCCGGCTGAGCTCGAGTCGGCCGCCGTGTCGCACCCCTCGATCGCCGAGGCGGCCGCGGTCGGCGTGCCGCACGAGGTCAAGGGCGAGGTGGCCTGGATCTTCTGCGTGCGCACGCCGGGCGAGGACCCTGCCGAGCACGACGTCGCGGCGAAGGTTGCAGAGGTGCTCGGGAAGGCGTTCAAGCCCGACCGCGTGATCTTCGTCGCCGCGCTGCCGAAGACACGTAGCGCGAAGATCGTGCGCCGCGCCGTACGCGCGCAGGTTTTGGGGAAGGACCCAGGCGACCTCTCGTCGCTCGAGAACCCGGAGGCGCTCGAGGAGATTGGGCGTGCCGTCTGAGCTCGAGGGCGTCGCGCTCGTCACCGGCGGCGGGCGCGGGATCGGCGCGGACATCGCGCGCGAGCTCGCCTCGGCGGGCATGCGCGTCGCCGTCTCGGCGCGGACGCGCGACCAGGTCGAGGAAGTTGCACGCGAGCTCGGCGGCGTCGGCGTCGCAGGCGACGTGTCGCGGGCCGGCGACGTCGAGCGGATGGTGCGCGAGACGGAGGAGCAGCTCGGGCCGCTCGATCTGCTCGTCGCCAATGCGGGCATCGGCCTCACCGAACGACCGGCCTGGGAGATGGAGCCGAGCGAGTGGTGGCACACGCTCGAGGTGAATCTCCTCGGCGTCTACCTCGCGACCCGTGCGGTGATTCCCGGGATGCTCGAGCGCGGCCGAGGTCGCATCGTGATCACGGGCAGCGGTGCCGCGTACCTGCCGGGTTCGCTGAACAGCGCGTACAACGCCAGCAAGGCCGCGGCTGTGCGCTTCGGCGAGACGCTGGCGAAGCAGCTCGAGGGGCGGATCCCGGTCTTCCCGATCAGTCCGGGCCTCGTGAAGACGGAGATGACCTCGCACTTCCCCGACGACGCGCCCTGGACGCCACCGGAGTGTGCGCCGCGGCTCGTGCGCGCACTCGCGTCAGGGCGGTTCGACGCGCTGAGCGGCCGCTACCTGCACGCGGAGCACGACCCGCCAGAGCAGCTCGAGCAGCGGATCGACGACATCCTCGAGCACGATCTGAACGCGATCCGGCTGCGCCGATGATCGCGCGGATCTGGCACGGGTGGACGACGCCCGGGAACGCCGACCCGTACGAGGCTCACCTGCGGGACGTCGTCCTGCCGGGGATCGAAGAGCGAATTGACGGCTTCCGGGGTGTGTACCTGCTAGGCCGCGAGGCGGGCGACGAGGTCGAGTTCGTCACTGTGACGCTCTGGGACTCGCTGGACGCCGTGCGCGAGTTCGCCGGCGAGGACTACGAGGTCGCGGTCGTGCCGGAAGAGGCGCGGCGGCTGCTCACGCGCTTCGACGAGCGCTCCGCCCACTACGAGACGCTGCTCGAGCCCTCGTGCGCGAGCACCGGTCCCCAGCCCCCCGGCGGCGGAAGCGCGGTGTCGGCGGCTTCGTTCCAGTAGTCGAGCTGCCGTCGAACGCGCCCCTCGGGGCCGAACCAGAGCGACGCGCCGCCGGCGAGCGTCGTGTCGCGCCCGTCGCGGCCATGGGAGATCGCCCACCACTCGACGAGCGCACGGTCGCCGTCGACGACCGGCTCGGCGAACCAGACCTCGGCGCTCTCCTCGTCCTCGAACGCCCACTGGGCGTATCCGCCGGGGTCCTGGGGCTCGCGAAACGGCTGCGAGCGGAAGACCGCGGTGTCCTCGTACAGCGAGCCGATCAGCTCCATGTCGTGCGTCGCCCAGCCCCGCGCCCACGATCGGGCCCAGTTGCGCACCGCATCTCTCATCGCAGCGCGATCCAGGTCTGACGCGCGAGCCCGAGCAGCCGCCCGCCTTCCCCGAAGAGAGCGGTACCCGCGAAGCCTTTTCGGCCGTCGCGGCCGATAGCCCAGGAGAGGACGATGCAGCGCTCGCCCAGCTCGGGCAGGGCGTCCACGCGACCGTGCATGCGGCCGAGGAGCCAATCGCCGCGGCCGTCCCAGCCGACACCGATCGCGCCGGGGCAGTCCAGCGAAGCCCACGCGAGCTCCCGCGAGATCTCGCGCGGCGCCCACGGTGCGGCGAAGACACCGTCGTGCACCCGGCCGGTGAAGAGCCGCAGGCCGTCGTCGCGTGCGGGACCGCAGACGAAGCAGGTCGGGTACGCATGCTCGTCGAAGCCGGGATAGTCGCGCGACGCGCGCTCGGCCTCTTCGAACGAAACGGGCGCCGGAGGGTCGAGCTCGAGCTCGGCGCGCCGCGCCTCCGCGACGAGCGTGTCGCCGTCCCACAGCTGCGCGCCGTCGAAGCGGAGCGGCCGCGCGAGCGGCGGGGGCGCGCGAAGCGTGATCTCGGCGGGCTCGCCGATCTGCGCCGCGAGCACGCCACACGTGTAGCCGCCGTTCGCCGAGCCCGGCGGGCCGTTGAAGCGCGGATCGATGACAATCTCCACGGCAGGTAGACTAGGTTTTCGACTCGGAGGCGTAAACCTGAGGCTCGGTCTCGCGCAGATCAACACCGTCGTCGGCGATCTCGACGGCAACCGCACCAAGCTCGAGGAGTGGATCGAGCGGGCGAAGGAACAGGGCGTCGAGGTGCTGCTCTTCCCCGAGCTCGCGATCACGGGCTACCCGCCCGAGGACCTGCTCCTGCGGCCGGGCTTCGTGCGCGCAGCGGAGGACTCGCTCGAGCAGGTCGCGCGGCAGGCGCGCGGGATTGTCGTGCTCGTCGGCACGCCGCTCTATGACCGCGATCTCTACAACGCTTGCGCGGTGTGCGCCGGCGGCGAGGTCAAGGCCGTCTACCGCAAGCGGTTCCTGCCGAACTACGGCGTCTTCGACGAGGACCGCTACTTCGCGCCCGGGCGCGATCTGATCCTGCTCGAGCTCGGCAAGACGCTCATCGGCCCGACCGTCTGCGAGGACATGTGGCAGCCCGGGCCGCCGGCGACCGATCTCTCGCTCGCGGGCGCAGAATTGCTCGTCAACCTGTCCGCGTCGCCGTTCCACCTCTCGAAGGACCGTGAGCGGGAGGAGATGCTGATTACACGCGCTCGCGACAACTTGTGCTTCGTCGCGCTCTGCAACGCTGTCGGCGGGCAGGACGAGTTGATCTTCGACGGGCATTCGGTCGTGATCGACGACGAAGGCGAAGTGCTCGCGCGGGCGCCCGGGTTCGAGGAGGCGCTGCTCGTCGTCGACGTCGTTCCCGAGGCCGTGATCGGGCGGCGCTTGCGCGACGTGCGCCGCCGGGCGCTCGAGCGCGAGCGAACCGAGTCGCCGCCCGTCTCGGTGGTGCACGTGGGGGTCGCGAAGGAGCCCACGAACGGCAAGCACGTCGCCGGGAAGGTCGCGCCATTGCTCGACGAGCTGGAGCAGATGCGGCTGGCGCTCGAGCTCGGGCTGCGCGACTACGTCCAGAAGAATGGGTTCACCGATGTCGTTATCGGCGTCTCGGGCGGGATCGACTCGGCGCTGACGGCCGCGCTCGCCGTCGAGGCACTCGGCGCAGAGCGCGTGCATTGCGTATCGATGCCGTCGCGCTACTCGTCGGAGGCCACGCGGCGGGATGCGAAGGCGCTCGCCGAGTCGCTCGGCACGCAGTTCCTCGAGCTGCCGATCGATCACATCTACGACGCGTTCGAGGCGGCGCTCGCGCAGGTGTTCTCCGGTCGCGAGGCCGACCTCGCCGAGGAGAACCTGCAGGCGCGGATCCGCGGCGTGCTGCTGATGGCGCTCTCGAACAAGTTCGGCTGGCTCGTGATCGCGACCGGGAACAAGTCGGAGCTGTCGGTGGGCTACTCGACGCTCTACGGCGACATGGCGGGTGGTTTCGCGCTCTTGAAGGACGTCTACAAGACCGACGTCTTCCGGCTCGCGAAGCACCTCAACGAGCGCGAGGGGAAAGAGCTGATCCCGCAGTCGATCATCGACCGCGCGCCCAGTGCCGAGCTGCGCGCCGACCAGCTCGACGAGGACTCGCTGCCGCCGTACCCGCAGCTCGACAAGGTGCTCGAGGCGTACGTGGAGCTCGACCGCTCGCGCGAGGAACTGTCCACGGACGGATTCGAGACGGACGTG
The DNA here is from genome assembly GCA_036000665.1 of Gaiellaceae bacterium. Taxonomy (GTDB): domain Bacteria; phylum Actinomycetota; class Thermoleophilia; order Gaiellales; family Gaiellaceae; genus JACCTU01. Next base: position 16,955 of record DASYUZ010000135.1, on the reverse strand, counting down.
GTCGACCGCGCGATCGCGATGATCGACCGCGCGGAGTACAAACGGCGGCAGGCGCCTCCCGGCGTCAAGCTGCGGCCGAAGGCGTTCGGCCGCGATCGCCGGACGCCGATCACCAACCGCTGGCGCGATTGATGACCGGCTATTCAAATCGGCCGCACCGGCAAAGCCGGCACGGCCTCTAAAACGGCATCGCAAGCGACGCCTCAGATCACGAACCGCTGGCGGGACTAGCGCCCGACGTCGAGCGGCTCAGCGGGCGGACCATGCTCGAGCAGCTCGCGCAGGAACCGTGCGAGACGGCGCGGTGCGAACGCCTCGTCGCTCGCGGCGATCTCGTCAACGCTCCACCAGCGGTACTCCTCGACGGCGTCGGGGCCGAAGAGCAGCGAGTCGTGTGCTGTGGGGCTGAGCCGGGCGCGGTCGACGCTGCGGACGACGGCGAAGCGCTCGCGGGTGTCGAAGATGGTCTCGCGCGTCGACCAGTGCCAGACGTGGCGGCGCCGCCAGATCCAGGGGCCGAGGTCCAGGTCGCCGAGGCGCAGCTCTTCGGAGAGCTCGCGGCGCAGCGCGTGCTCTTCTGACTCGCCGGGCTCGATCGCGCCCCCGGGAGTCATCCAGACACCGGCGTCGTCCGGCGCGACGAAGCGGTGCAGGAAGATGCGATCGGCGTCGTCGAGGAGGACCGCCCGCACGGCAGGGCGGACAACGGGCTCGCTCAGGCGCGCGAGCTCTCCGAACCAGCGGAGCCGCTCCCGCCACGACACCGCCGCGTTGGCAGGCGACGTCGACGGGAGCACGAAGAGCCGGGTGAGACCGAACGCCCGCTCCTGGACGCCGAAATCCGGACGCTCACCGAACGCGCCCCGATAGGCCTCCTTGCCCACGAATGCGATCCACGCCGGCCTGTTCGACCGTGCGAAGCGCTCGAGCCGTCCTGCGCTGCCGGCAAAGTCGCTGCGGCGGAGGTCGGAGGAGCCCGGCGTCGTACGCTGCGCGGCATTCGTGATCCCCACGCCGTAGTCGAGCGCTTCCCACTGCTCGTGCGGGTCGAACGGCCGCGGCGTGAACCCTGCCGCGTGCAGAAGGCGCCAGAAGTCGTTCCGCGGGCTCGCAAAGTGCGCCGCGGCTGCCGCGGAAACGCGCCCGGGATTGATGCCGCAGAAGAGCACGCGCAACTCCGGCGCGAGCACGTCCGGGATGGCGCTTACGGACGTGTCCTCCAGACGAGCCGCGTCTCCCCCTGGGGGGAACGCAGCTCCCCTACCGGAACGTTACGCGAGCGTTCGTCGCGCATGGTGACGGGATCGTGCCGAGTTCGTAACGATTCAGGCGCCCGGGTCGCCCCACGCCTGCGGGCCGCACTCGGGACAGGCGAGCTCGAAGGTTTCGAGCGCTTCGAGCATGCGGTCGCTGTCGAGCGCATGGCCTCGCCACCCGATGCGGCCGAACTTGCTCGCGACCGTCACCGACGGACGCCCGAGCGCTCGCGAGAGCGGCCCCGGCTCGCGCTCCACGACGAGCTCGGCGCGGAGGCCGGCGAGCTCCGGCCGGAACGCTTCGAGTGCCGCGGGATCGTCGAGACACGCGATCACGGCGTGCCGCCGCTGGCGCAGCGGCCAGAGCGCTTCGAGCGGGCGGACGTCGTCCACGCGCCGGATGCTACGCGGCTTCGATCTCCGGCTCGCGCCCGTCGAGGCGCGCCTCGAAGAGGCGTCGAAGCTCCTCGCCGGAGAGTCGGGCGCCTCCGCGCCGCCGCACCGGTCTCACTCGCACGACGCGAACGTTCTCGTCGCCGCTTCCGTAGCAGCGGGCATAGCACTCGGCCTCGCTCAACGGCCTCAGCCGTCGCATGACCGCACGCTAGAGGCGCGGTCGGACGTCAGAAGGGCTCGACGCCGGCGATCTCGAGCAACGGCGAAAGCCGCGGCGCAAACGCGTGGACGTCGAACGCTTCCGCCGGCGCCAGCGCGCCCGCGCCTCGAGCCTCGCCTGCGCGGAGCGCCGCAGCGCCGGTCGCGAGCAGCAGTGCGGTCAGACCGTACGGGTCCGTTCCGGTCAGCGTCGCGCGCCGACGGGATGCCCCGGAGCGCGCCTCGGCTACCACCGTCCAGCGCGAGCGGGACTTCGCTTGCGCCGACGGGTCGCCGCCGACCCGGCCGGTCAGGCGGACGAACGGCGCAGCAAGGGGAGCGACGAGGCCGCCCAGCGAGGCCGCGCGCGGCGCCGCGAAGTACGAACGAACGCGGCGCACGCGTGTGTGGCGCGGAACCGTGATCGGCTCCGTCCCGGACCACTCCACGACGCTTCGCACGCCGAACGGGAAGCGCACGCGCCGCGTGGTCTTGCCAAACCGCGAGCGCACGAGCCCGTTCTCCCATGCGACCTGTGGCTGTCCCATCACGTAGCCGATCGTGGTGCGTGTGCCGCGCGACGTCGTGACGCCGGCGTTCGCGTACGCGACCACGACCTCCTCGAGCGGCTCGGCGAGCTCTTCCGCTGCGAGCCGCGCCGCGAGGTCGCCCGGGACGTAGTCGAAGCCGAAGGACGTGAGCAGGACGACGCCCCGCTCTTCGGCCGACTCGCCGAAGCCCTCGTGCACGAGCCGAGCGAACGCCTGCTCGCCGCTCGAGTCGAGGTAGTGCGCGCCGACGGCGATCGCAGCGCCGACCGGCTTCGGTCCGACCTTCATGAACGGCCCCGCGGTGGACGCGACCGCGAAGGCGCCGTCGAAGGCGTCCATCAGCTGTTGCTCGTGTGCAGCGTCGGCGACGCGGATCTCTTCGCCGGCACGTGCGAGGCGCTCGAGCGCTTCTCGCCGGCGGCCGACCAGCCGGACGGGCAAGCCGAGCCTCCGCGCCTGCTCGAGGACGAGCCCGCCCGTATATCCGGTCGCTCCCAGGATCGCGAGCGGGCGTTCCGCGTCCACGCAGCGAGGATACGTAGTTCCTCATGAGCGTTCGCCCGAAGTTGCTGGAGTTCGAGGCGTCGATCGCCGTTGACGGACGACTCTCCGCGGAGGACTGTCCTCCGCTCGGGCTCCCTACGGAGTGGACGGCCGAGCACCTCCTGCTCGCCGCGCTCCTGCGCTGCTCGTTGACGAGCCTCCGCTACCACGCCAAGCGTCTGGGAGTGGACGCAACCGGCAGGGGCACTGCGCGCGGCAACGTCACGAAGCGCGAGGCGGACGGGCGCTATGCATTCGTCGACGTAGAAGCATCGCTCGTGGTCGAGCTTGCGCCCGAACGTCCGGACGATGAGGTCGGCGAGCTGCTCGCGAGGGCCGAGCGCGACTGCTTCATCGGCGCGTCGCTGACGGTCACGCCCAGCTACACGTGGCAGGTGAACGGCCGCGAAGTCAGCGCTCGAGCGGCGCCATCGTGAGCCCGTGGTCCTTCAGCTGCTGCCAGTACAGCTCGGCGGGCTCGCGCTCGCCGCTCCACACGATCGCCTGACCGGTGTTGTGGATCTTGTTCGCGAACTGCATTCCGCGGTCGAAGTCGACGCCGGGAAGCACGTCCGCGAGCGCGAAGGCGACGCCGTCGAACGTGTTGTGGTCGTCGTTGAGCACGATCACGCGCCATGCGTCGCCCGTGCCGCCCCGCGGGCGACCGGTGCGGGCACGCTCACGTGGCGGCGTGACGGTCGCGGTGCCCATCCGGTCACGATAGCCTCGCGCCCGTGAGCGCGCTCGCGCTTGACGTGGCCGCCGTCCGCGCGCGGTTCTCCGCCCTCGACTCGCCGTGGGCGCGCTTCGACGCCCCCGGCGGGACGCAGGTGCCGGACTCAGTGATCGAGGCGATCGCACGCTATCTGCGCGAGTCGAACGCCAACCTCGGCGGGGCGTTCGCCGCCAGCCGCGCGAGCGACGCGGTCGTGACCGATGCGCGGCTCGCAGCCGCGGATTTCCTCGGCTGCACCGCCGACGAAGTCATCTTCGGCGCGAACATGACGACGCTCGCCTTCGCACTCACGCGCACGCTTGGGCGCGAGCTTCGCGCCGGGGACGAGATCCTGGCAACGAGACTCGACCACGACGCGAACATCTCGCCCTGGCTGGAGCTCGCCCGCGACCTCGACCTGGCGGTGGGCCTCGTCGACGTGCGCGACGACATGACGCTCGATCTCGACGACCTCGAGCGAAAGCTGAGCGACCGCACGCGGGTCGTCGCGTTCCCGCTTGCGTCGAACGCGGTCGGGACGCTCGTCGACGGCCGCCGCGTGTCCGAGCTCGCTCACCGCGTCGGTGCGCTCGCGTGGGCGGACGCCGTGCACTACGCGCCGCATGCTCCGATCGACGTGGCGGCGCTCGGCGTCGACGTCCTCCTCTGCTCGCCGTACAAGTTTTTCGGCCCGCACCTCGGGCTGGCGTTCGGGCGCAGCGAACTCCTCGAGCGCTGGCGCCCCTACAAGGTCCGCCCTGCGCCCACCGAGCCGCTCGGGCAGCGTTTCGAGAGCGGGACGGCCCCGCTCGAGCTCCTCGCGGGGTTCACCGCGGCCGTCGACTACGTGCGGTCGATCGGCTGGCCCTCGATCCAGGCGCACGAGCTCGAGCTCGGCGAGCGCTTCCTCGCCGGCCTCCCGGAGCGCTGGCTCCTGCACGGGCTGCCGACGATGGACGGACGCGTCGCAACCTTCGCGCTGACCGGCGAGCTCTCGCCGGACGCAGCCGCCGCCAGGCTCGCCGAGCGCCATGTCGCCGTCTGGTCGGGCGACTACTACGCAGTCGAGCTGATGGAACGCCTCGGACTGTCCGACGGTGCACTCCGCGTCGGCATCATCCACTACAACACCGCGGACGAGGTCGACCGCCTGCTTACGGCCCTCGCCGAGGCGTGACCGACGAGATCTTCCGCCCGAACAGAGCGCTAAGCCCGCCGCGTTAAGCGGCGGAGGCCTTCCAGCGGGTGCGCGCCGATGCGCGCGCGAACGTCCGCATCGCGCCCTCGTCGGCGGCGAACGAGACCGGCCCGTGCGCAACGAGACCCTCGGGCGCGCGCTCCTTGAGCACGTCCGCGAAGTGCGACTCGGCGAGCCACTCGCTGCCCCGCGCGACCGTCGTGCGGAGCGTCAGCCGGTGCAGAGCCTCGCCGAGCTCGTCGCTCTGCTCGATCCAGGGCCGCTTGACGAACGTCGTCGGACCCTCGGGCATCAGCTGCGCGACCGAGTAGACGAGCGCCTCACCGCGCTCCGCGTCGGTCACGAAGAGATTGAGGGCGAGGTCGCGCACGCCGCTCGGAAGCACGCGCACCGCGGGAATCTGCGAGTTGTGCACGTGGATTACCTCGCCGGTGAGCGCGCGCAGCTTTGTGTGGCGCAACGAGACGTCCTCGACGATCCCCTGCAGCTCGAGAGCCGGGATCGCGATCGAGTCGCCGACCGAGAACCAGCGCTCCAGGAACATCGTCAGCCCGGCGATGAGGTCCATCAGCAGACGCTGGATCGAGAAGCCGGCGAGGATGAGGAGGAAGGACGCGCCGGCGAAGGCGGCCAGGCGATCGACGCCGCCTGAGAGCTGGGCGACGCTGAAGACGGCCGCTCCTGCGAACGCGATGTACGCGATCGCGCCACGGATCACCGAGACCATCGTCTCGCGCCGCTTGATGTTCGCCATCCGCCCGCTCAGGTCGACCCCGGCCGTCGAGTGGCGGCGATCGTTCCAGACGAGCACGCGCCGGGCGACGAGCGCGCTGATGCGCGCCACGATCCAGGCCATTGCGAACGCCCAGACGATGAAGAGGAGGTTGCCCACGTTGCGAACGTAGCGCGGGTACGCGCGCGCCGGAACCCGCGTGACCGAATCCTTACGCACGTGAACGCACGCTTAACCGCGAGTCCCCCGGCCGGGGGGTTCAGGCAGGCTGTCGCCGTGCAGCTGCTCGTTCTCGGGGGCACCCGTTTCCTCGGCCGCGCCCTCGTCGACGACGCCCTCGCGGGCGGCCACGAGGAGCTCCTCGCCCTTGCCTGAGCGCGACTACTCAGCAACACCGCTCTCGAGGAAGCTCGGGGCCAAGCCGGGCGCGGACGTGGTCGTCTTCTTCACGACGAGCCGCGATGAGCTCGCACGCCGCTTCGCCGCCCTGCGCGACACACTGGCTCCCGAAGACGGCCTGTGGATCGCCTGGCCGAAGAAGGCCTCGAAGCTCGACACCGACCTCGATTTCGACGCGGTGCAGAAGATCGGGCTCGAGGCAGGGCTCGTCGACAACAAGAGCGCCGCGATCGACGACGACTGGCAGGCCGTGCGCTTCGTCTGGCGCGTCAGCGATAGGCCGCGCGGGCGCGCTCCCAGCGCTCGTCGTCGCGCCTGATCAGGTCCGGGTTCAGTCCGCGCGTCTCCGCCAGCTCGAGCGTCAGGAGCTGGAAGCGCACGATGTCGACGACGGGGTGGCGCGTAGGGACGAGCGCGACCCCGCAGCCGAGCTCGCGAAGCGCCGCGACCGCGTCGTGCGCGCGCTCGGCCGCCCGGTGCTCCCCCTCGAGCACGAAGCAGCGGACCGTCTCGTCGATCGCGCCCAGGTGGCCGTGGAGCAGCTGCTCGGTGTGGTGGCCCTCCGCGGCGACGAATGCTCCCTCGCGGAGCTTGAGCGCCGCCTCCAGGGCCGTCGGGTAATCGCGGCCCGCTCCTGCAACGAGCCAGCGTTCGTGCTCGGACACGGACTCGTGCTGCTCGAGCGCCTCTTCCACGGCGTCGGCCAGCCACGATACGTCCTCGCCGCGGAGTGCTGAGAGTGTCGCGATCGCGCACGTGTAGCTCGCGGTGTGGCACCAGCTGCGTTCCACCTCGGGCGTGGCGACCAGCACCTCCTCGGAGAGCTCGGCGAGCGGGCTCTCGGGCTTGCCGGTCACCGCCCACACTGGCCCGTCGAAGGCACGCGCCGCCTCGAGCGTCAGCGGCGTGTCCCCCTCGTGACTGACCGCGAGGAGCAGGTCGGCCGCCGGCGGGTCGAGCACGAGCTCGAGCGCCTGCAGTGCGCGCGGGCTCGTCAACGCCGCGTGGAAAGAGGTGCCGCACCCCGTGGCGACGACGCGCGCGCCTTCGGGGAGCCGCCGGTCGGTCGGCACCGCGCGGAGCCACTCCGGCTGCGCCCGGATCGCGGCCCGCATGTGCTCGCCCGCCATGCCGAGACTCATACCTGATGCCCGCCGATACGATCCCGCCAAGTGACGACGACGGCTGGCCGCGTAGACACCTTCGAGCGCACGACGCTTCCCAACGGCGTCCGCCTGCTCACGGCGCCGATGCCACACGTGCAGTCGACGTCGTGCTTCCTGATGTTCGCGGCAGGCTCGCGCTACGAGACGCGCGAGACGAACGGGATCGCGCACTTCGCGGAGCACATGTTCTTCAAGGGCACCGAGCGCCGGCCGACGGCGAAGGACATCGCCGGCGAGATCGACTCGATCGGAGGCGAGTTCAACGCGTTCACGGGCAAGGAGTACACCGGCTACTACGTGAAGTGCGCGGCGGAGCACGCGCCGGTCGCCTTCGACGTGCTCATCGACATGATGCGCCACTCGCGCTTCGACGCCGAAGAGATCGAGCGCGAGAAGGGCGTGATCGTCGAGGAGATGAACATGTACTTCGACACGCCCCGCGACTACCTCTCGGGGCTCTACGAGCAATTGCTCTACGGCGACCAGCCGCTCGGCTGGGACATCATCGGGCGCAAGGAGACCGTTCGCGGCGCGACGCGCGAGACGTTCCTGGGCTATCTCGACCGCTGGTACAAGCCGACGCGCCTCGTCGTCGGCGTCGGCGGGCGGATCGATCCCGGCCTGCTCGAGCGCGTCGAGCAGCTCGTGACGGAGTTCGCCCCCGGCGAGGCACACGGTCCCGACCCCGTCGTGCTCGGTCCGAACGGCGGCCCCCAGGTGCTGCTGCACACGAAGGCCTCCGACCAGGCCCACGTCACGGTCGGGGTGCGCAGCTATCCGCTCGAGCATCCCGAGCGGTACGCGCTGCAGCTCCTCTCGACCATCCTCGGCGGCGGGATGTCGTCGCGCCTGTTCACGGAGGTGCGCGAGCGCCGCGGGCTCGCGTACTACGTCTTCGGCGTCAACAACAGCTACACGGACGCAGGTTCACTCTTCGCGCAGGCGGGCGTCGACATCAACCGGATCGACGAGGCCGTGACGACGATCGCCGCCGAGCTGCGTCGCATCGCGAACGAGACCGTGCCCCCCGACGAGCTCGAAAAGGCGCGCAACTTCACCAAGGGCCGCTTCGTGCTGCAGCTCGAGAGCCCGCACGGGACGCTCACCTTCGGACTCCGGCGCGAAGTGCTCGAGGGGCGCGCGACCGAACCCGCCGAGGTGCTGGAGGGCCTGGACGCGGTCACCGCAGACGACATCCGGCGCGTCGCGCAGGAAGTCATCGGACGCAACGCGCTCAATCTCGCGGTGATCGGCCCCTTCGACGACACCGAGCGCTTCGAGCGCCTCGTTGCGTAGCGCGCTGGCGGCCGGCGCGGCGGCCGCCGCGCTGGCGGGCTGCGGAAGCGGCGACGACGACAAGAGCGGCTATCCGGACAAGGCCGTCGAAACGTTCGTCGCCTCATGCAGCAAGCAGCCCGGCGCGTCCGAAGAGGCGTGCCGCTGCGTGATCGATCGCCTGCAGGTGACGATGCCGTACGACGAGTTCGTCGCCGCCGACAAGGCGGCGCGCGAGCATCGCGAACCGACAGCGGCCGCGACAGCGAAGCTCCAGGCCGCGGCCGATCGCTGTCGCTAGCTCTGGAGTTGGTCGATCACGGAAGCGCGAGCCTAACCACGCGGCGGCTGAGTGCGCGTGCTTCGGCGAGCGTCACCTTCGGGCGATAGACGAGGACGACGACGATCTTGGGGCTGGGGCCGTAGACGATCGCGGCGGTTGCGCGGGTGTCGGAGATCCAGCCCTCCTTGTGCGCGACGCGCGCGCGCGTGAACGGTTGGACGAGGCCGGCGTGGTTGCCGCGCGTCCAGCCGCTCGCGAGCAGTCCGATCGCGAGGCGCGCGCGTGCGCGCGAGAGACCCGAGCGGCGCTGCACATAGCGGTTCCCGGCTCCGGCCGCCTGGAACGCGTAGAGGATCCGGCCGAGGTCGTGCGCGGTCGTCATGCGCCAGTGCTGCTGCGGCGGCGGCTTCGGCGCGTCAGAGAGAACCGCCGTCCCTGCGCGGTAGGGCCCCGGATAGGTGCTCGATCGCGCGCCGAGCCGCCGCAGCGCCGACTCGACGACACGCTCGCCGCCCAGCTTCCTCGTCAGGCGGTTCGCCGCGAGGTTCGACGACCAGCCGGTCAGCTGGCGCAGGTCGTACCAGAGCGGCGAGGCCGGGCCGTGCGCGCGGAGGGCGGCGGCGAGGACACCGAGCTTCACGGTCGACGCCGCGGGGAAGCGGGCGTCGCTGTTCCAGCCGGCCCAGCTGCCGGTGCGCAGGTCCTGCACCCAGAAACCCGCCCAGCCGTGGTACGCCGCGCCCACCTTCGCGAGCTCGCGCGCGAGGCGCTCGTCGCGCGTCCGCTCGGCTCGCGCGAGGGCAGGCGGTACGAACGCCGGCACCTCACGCGAGAGGTGCCAACCGGAGGGGCGGGTGTCGGCGGCTTCGGCGGCGCGCACGCCTGCACGTGCGCGCGCCGCCCCGCGTGCATCGTGCCTCGAGAGCGCGCGCTCTTCGGCGTCGCGCGCGGCGTCGTAGCGGCTCTGCAGGACGACGGGATCGACCACCGCCGACGGCGCGACGGCGAGCGTGAGCGCGAGCACCGCCGCCTTCACGCACTCAGTGTGTCACGCGAGCGGGATCCGCTCGTCGGCGCGGTCGAGAACCACGGGATCGTGCGTGGCGCAGACGACGGCGGCGCCGACCTCGCGCGCGAGCCGTCCGAGCAGCTCAGCGATCGCAGCCGCGTTCGCCTCGTCGAGCCGCGAGGTCGGCTCGTCGGCCAGCAGGAGCGCGGGTCGAATCGCGAGGGCGCGGGCGATCGCCGCGCGCAGGCGCTCTCCGGCGGAGAGCCGCTCGACGCGCTGCTCTGCGCGCTCGGCAAGACCGACCTCCGCCAGGATCTCGAGCGCGCTCTCGTCTCGGCCGCGAAGCGTCAGCGCGAGCTCGACGTTCTCGCGCGCGCTGAGGAACGGGAAGAGCGTCGGCTGTTGCGCGACGTAGCCGACCGCCTCCCTCCGAACCAACGCCCGCTCCGTGCGATCGAGCGTCGAGAGGTCGCGCCCGCCGACGATCGCGGACCCGCTCGTCGGCCGCTCGAGCCCGGCGAGCAGATTGAGCAGCGTCGTCTTTCCCGATCCACTCGGACCCGTGACTGCGTACAGCGATCCCCGCTCGAACCGAGCGCTCAGCCCGTCGAGCACGACGCGGGCAGTCTCCCCGTCGCCGTAGACCTTCGTCAGCGCGCGCGCCTCCGCAGCGATCCCGGTCCGTCTTTCCGAGAGGCGCTCGGGGACTTTGTAACAGTCTGTTGCTTGGGTCGGGACCGGCGCGCGGATGCGGAGCTCCCGATCCGTTAGCTCCGCTTCGGCGTGCTCGCGGATGCCCGCTTCGCGGAGGAGCTCCTCGGGCAGGCGCAGCCAGCCGCCGCGGCCGACGACGATCCGCTCGGCGCCCTCGGCGTGGAGCTCCTCGCTCACGCGTCCGTCGCGAATGCGCACCGCGCGGTCCGCAAAGCGCGCGGCCGTCGGGTCGTGCGTGACGACGAGCACCGTCGTGCCGTAGGCGCCGGCGAGCTCGCGGATCAGCGCGAAGATCGCGTCTGCGTTCGCGCGGTCGAGCTCGCCGGTCGGCTCGTCGGCGAGCAGGAGCCGCGGCCGGTGCGCGAGCGCCGCGCACACCGCGACGCGCTGCTGCTCGCCGCCCGAGAGCTCCTGGGGATACGCCGCGCCGCGCCCGTCGAGGCCGACCCGCTCGAGCAGCTCGCCCGCGCCCCGTTCGGCCTCGCGCTGTGTCGCGCCCGCGAGCCGAAGCCTGAGCGCGACGAGGGCCCGTGCGGCGAGCTGCGGATCGAGCGCAGTGCCGTAGTGCTGCTCGAGATAGCCGACGTTTCGCGAGCGGTATGCCGCGAGAGCGCGCCGGCGAAGCTTCGGGACGTCCTGCCCGAAGACGCGGACGGTGCCCGCGGAGGGCCGGTCGAGCCCCGCGAGGATGCGCAGCAGCGTGGTCTTCCCCGACCCGCTCGGGCCGACGACCGCGAGCAGCTGGCCCTCCGGCACGGCGAGCGTCAGGCCCTGCAAGGCGGCCGCGTCTCCCTCGGGGGTCGAGTGCACGCGGAAGACGTCGCGCGCGACGATCGCCTCGCTCACGCGCGACCCGCTTCCGGCCCGCCGAACGCGCCGCGCGTCAACGCGACAACGAGCGCAAGCGCGGCGAGCGCGAGCGCCGCAACGCCTGCCGCGACGAGGCCGGCGTCGAGCTCGAGCACGAGCGGCGGCTCCGGGCGCTCCCCGCCCGCGGCGACGGCGACGACGGAGACGACAAGCGCCGTGAGCACGAGACCCGTGACGATGCCCGCGGCGATCCCCACCGCGACGACGAGCAGCTGGCGCAGGCGCACCACGCGCCGCAGGGTCGCGGGCGCGGCGCCTTGCGCTTCCAGGTCGATCAGCTCTGCGCGGTCCTCGCGCGCGTCCGCGATCGTTGCGAGCGCGACTGCGAGCAGTGCGAGCACGAGCGCGATCGCGGCGGCCACGGCGAGGAGGGACAGCGAGATGCGCGCGAGCGGGTCGGCACGCAGCGTCCGCTCGCGCTCGGCGATCGAGTCGGCGACGAGCACGTCCCACGGGGACCGTCGCAACAGGGCGACCGTCGAGGGAGACGCACCGTCGATCCACGCTTCCGTCGGCGAGCCCGACCCTGGCTCGCCGACGTTGAGGGCGGTCTCGAGCAGGGTCCGGTCTGCGATCGCGAAGTCCCCGCGCGCGGAGGGGAAGCGCGCCGCCTCCGCGACGACGCGCACGCGAAGCGGCACGCCTGCGACCTGGAGCGGGAGCAGACCGTCGCGCCCGGCGAGTGCCGCCATCCGCGGGCTCGCGACGACGGGGACGGGCTGCGCGTCGGTCGGCTGCTTCGGGCGGAGATAGGAGTCGACCTCGTTGGTGAGCGTGAAACGCACACCGCGCTGTCCCGGCGAGGCTCCTCCGGTGCCGATCCAGCCGTCGTAGCGGCTGACGACGTGCTCGTCGGCCAGGAGCGGGCCGAGGCTGAGCGTCCCGACAGCCGGCCGCCCCGCGTCCGCGCCTCGTTCCTGGAGACGGGAGGGAGGCACAAGGCGCAGCGCAGTGACGAGACCTCCGCGCGCCGCGGCCGGAAGCTTCACCGGGCGCTCGAGCGAGAGCCGTGTGAACGATCCGTCGCGCTGCCGGATGATCGCCTCGACTGTCACGCCCGGGAAGGACGAGCGCGCGGTCGCACGCAGCACCCGGGCGTCGGGTGGCAGGCGCGCGCCGCGCAGCTGCGCGGACCCGGCGGGGCGAATGTCCGCGGCGAGCTCCGCAGGCACTTGCTGGGAGAAATCGGGGCGCCAGCCGCGCAGCTCCCGCAGCAGGGAAGGTTCGAGGCCGAGCACGACGAGCCCCGTCGCCGAAGCAAGGCCCGGCACGTTTCCGGATGCGCGCAGCACGGGGGCCGCCGTCGCGTCGAGCGTGCGCAGCCGCGCCGGCGTCGCGACCTCGCGCACCGGGATCAGGCGGGCGAGGTCTTCGCGCAGCACGAGGTCGGCTCCCAAGGCGAAGGCGGCCCTGTCGCGCTGGCCCGCCGCGAGCGTCTCGCGGTAGGCCTCCGCGAAGAACGCGAAGGCGACGCTGACGACCAGGAATGCGACGGCCGCGAGCGCCGCACCGGGGCGACGAGCGAGCGTGACCGCAGCGAGGCGCGCGTCCAGCGCGCGCGTCGACGCCGCTCGCGCGAGCGCCCGGAGCGCCGGTGCGAGGAGACGCGCGGCGAGGATTGCAGCGACGGCCACTGCGGCCGCCGGGAGTACGAGCAGGACGATACCCGTGCCGCCCTGTGCGAGCAGCTGGTCGGTGTCCGCCGCTCCGCGCGCGAGCGAGAGCGCGATCGCGGCGACGAGCGCGACGGCGATCCCGTCCAGCAGCCGCGGCGGGGCGCCCTCGCGGGTCGTCGCGAGCGTCGTCCCGACGACGATGGCCGCCGCGAGCGCGGCGACACCCGCAAGGACGAGACCCGTCGCCGACAGCAGCGAGTGTGCGACGAGCTCGCCGCCTCCGAGCAGCGCAACGGCGGCCGAGGCGCCTGTCCAGCCGACCAGCGCGCCGCCCGCTCCGAGTGCGGTGGCCTGCGCCGCGGGCACCAGCGCAACCTGCCACGGCGGCGTGCCGAGCCACGTCAAGCGCCGGCGCCCCTCCTGCGCGGATCGCCGCAGCCCCGTGGCGGCGAAGGCCGCGAACGCGAGCGCAAGCGCAGCGGCTTGGCCGCCGAGCAGCAGCAGTCGCCGCGCGCCGACGCGTGCCTCGTTCCGCGCCTCCCCGAGCTCGGGCGTCGGCGCGACGAGGTCGTACTCCACCGTCTGCGCCGCGAGCGCCGCCCGTGCCCGGTCGATCGAGGCGATGAGCGGGCGGACGCGCCACGTGCGCACGTCGCGGTCCTCGAGCGGCAGCACCCAGCCGTAGCTCCGGTACGCAGCGGCGAGCGCCGGTGCGCGCGCGAGCACGCGGACGCCGTCGGCGAGCAGGAGGGGTGGGGTCGGGGGCTGGTGGTAGCGGCCGATTCGCTGCTGCAGCCGCGGCGCGAGCGCGGCCCGCTCGAGCTGGTTTCGCTCCGCGGGAACGGCGTCGCCGAAGAGCACGGTCGTGCGCAGCACGCCGCGTCCGACGACGATGATCCGCAGACCGTGGGGCTGCGGGAGTCGTCCGCCGCCGCGCACGAGGACGACCTCGCAGCGGCTGGGACGGCAGCGAGCGGGCAGCCGGCCGCTGCGCAAGCTGAGCCAGGGCCCGAGGCCGTCGACGGCCCCGAGCGAGACGAACGCGCCGCCGAGCGAGCTCTCGCGGAACAACACCGTCGAGACGGGCGGCCGGTCGGCGACCCTGCGCAGCTCCTCGTGCACCGCCGCGTCGATCGACGGATAGCGCTGCGACTGTCCCGGCACGCCGAAGAAGCCGACGCGAACGGCGTGCAGCGGCGGCGGCAGCTCGTCGACCGCGCGCGCAAGGGAGCGATTCTGGGCGACGACCGACGCCGCGAGCACTGCCGCCAGCGACGCCGTTGCCACGGCGATCCCGGCGAGGACCAGCCACGTGCGTGCCCCACCGCGCCGGACGTGCAGGAAGCCGAGGCTCAGGGGGACGGCGATGCGGCGCAGCGGGCGCATCTCTCGCGAGTCTATAGACTCGACACCGTCATCGACGCTTTGCCGGTTTCACGATGAAGCGGCCGCCGCGGTACGACCTGCCGAAGGCCGCGCCCGAGCCGCTTCGGCTCGTGCAGCTGTTTCTGAACACGACCGACCACGAGCACGGCCGGGAGCTGATCGGAAACCCGGTCGCCCTCCGCGCCTGGCTCGTCGAGCGTGACCTCGAGCCAGGTCGCGTCGGCCCCGCCGGCGTGCGCCGTGCGCATGACCTGCGCGAGGCGCTGCACACCCTCGTCGCGGAACGGCGCACCACGCATCCGCTGCGAGAGGCCGCCACCCGGGCGCGCCTGACCGTCGACTTCGACTCGCGTCGCCTGGTCCCGCAGGCGACCGGCGTCGACGGCGCGCTTGGTGCCATCGTCGCGGTCGCGTACGAGGCGATGCGCGACGGGAGCTGGGAGCGCCTGAAGGCCTGCCGGAACTGCCGCTGGGCGTTCTGGGACGAGTCCCGGAACCGCTCCGCGCAGTGGTGCTCGATGCAGCTGTGCGGCAACCGCCTGAAGGTCAGGCGCTACCGCTCGCGGAGGGCTACTCCTCGCTCTGCTCGATAGCCGCGCGGTCGCGGAGCTCGTCGACCACCGCAGGGTCGGCGAGCGTCGTCGTGTCGCCCAGGGCGCGGTTCTCGGCCACGTCTCGAAGCAGGCGGCGCATGATCTTGCCGCTGCGCGTCTTGGGCAGCTCCGGAGTGAAGACGACGTTCGCCGGCTTTGCGATCGGGCCGATCTTCTTCGCGACGTGGTCGCGGAGCTCCTCGAGCATCTCGACCGAGCCGTCCTCCCCGCCCTTCAGCGTGACGTACGCGACGATCGCCTGCCCGGTCTGCGCGTCGTTGCGTCCGCACACCGCGGCCTCTGCGACCTTCGAGTGGTCGACGAGTGCCGACTCGACCTCGATCGTCGAGATCCGGTGGCCCGAGACGTTCATCACGTCGTCCACGCGGCCAAGCAGCCAGAAGTCGCCGTCCTCGTCGATGCGCGCGCCGTCGCCCGCCAAGTACACCCCCGGGTACTTCGACCAGTACGTCTCCGCGTACCGGTCGGGATCCTTGTAGATCCCGCGCAGCATCGCCGGCCACGGCTTGCGCAGCACGAGGTAGCCGCCGCCGCCCGGTCCGACCTCGTTCCCCTGCTCGTCGTAGACAGCCGCGTCGACCGTCGGGAACGCCTTGGTCGCAGAGCCCGGCTTCAGCGTCGTCACACCGGGCAGCGGCGTGATCAGGATCATTCCCGTCTCGGTCTGCCACCACGTGTCGACGACGGGAATCCTGCCCGCGCCGATGTGCTGCCGGTACCACTCCCAGGCCTCCGGGTTGATCGGCTCGCCGACCGTCCCCAGCAGACGCAGCGACGAGAGGTCGTGCTGCTCCGCGTGCTGCGGACCCCACTTCATGTGCGTGCGGATCGCGGTCGGCGCCGTGTAGAGGATGTCGACCTTGTAGCGCTCGACGATGTCCCACCAGCGGTCCTTGTCCGGGAAGTCGGGCGTGCCCTCGTACAGCACGCCGGTCGTCCCGTTGCACAGCGGCCCGTAGACGATGTAGCTGTGACCGGTGACCCAGCCGACGTCGGCCGCGCACCAGTAGACCGATTCGGGCTTGATGTCGAAGATGTAGTGGTGGGTCGCCGCTACACCGACGAGGTAGCCGGCGGTGGTGTGCACGATCCCCTTTGGCTTCGCGGTCGTGCCCGAGGTGTAGAGCAGGTACAGGAGGTCCTCGGCGTCCATCGGCTCGCAGGGGCAGTCCGACTCGTCGGTCGCGATCTCGTGCCACCACACGTCGCGCCCGTCTTGCATCGGGACGTCGTTCCCGGTCCGGCGCAGGACGACGACGTTGCGCACCGAAGGCGACGCCGCGACGGCCTCGTCCGCGGTGCGCTTCAGCGGCACCGTGGTGCCGCGGCGCCAGGCCTCGTCCTGCGTGATCAGCACCTCGCACTCCATGTCCTGCAGGCGGCCGCCGAGCGAGTCGGCCGAGAAGCCGCCGAAGACGACCGTGTGCGGAGCGCCGATCCGCGCGCAGGCGAGCATCGCGATCGCGATCTCGGGGAGCATCCCCATGTAGATGCCGACCGGCGTCCCCTTCTTCACGCCGAGTGACTTGAGCGCGTTGGCGAGCTTGGTCGTCTCCCGCTGGAGCTCGGCGTAAGTCACCTCGCGCCGGTCGCCGACGGGCTCGCCCTCCCAGTAATAGGCCACCTTGTCGCCGTTCCCGGCCTCGACGTGCCGGTCGACGCAGTTGTAGGTCACGTTCGTCTTGCCGCCCAGGAACCACCGCGCGTAGGGCGCGTTCCACTCCAGGACCTGGGTGAAGGGCTCGAACCAGGAGACCCGCTCCTTGGCTTCGGCCTCCCAGAACGCCTCGGGATCCTCGGCGCGCTCGTAGATCTCCGGCTGAGCGTTGGCCTGCGCGGCGAACTCCGGAGGCGGCGGATAGCGCCGTTCCTCCAGGAAGATGGTCTCGATCGCGTGGGTCGTCTCGGGGGCCATAGACGGGCGCGGGGGATCGTAACCCGCCGGGAAGGGTGCTATCTTCTGGCCGCTGCTGCCGAGGGACAGCTTTTGGCAGGACCGGGGTTGAGGGACAGATTTCGCCTGAAATGGAGTC
>DASYUZ010000134.1:0-39155 GCA_036000665.1 Gaiellaceae bacterium | reverse complement strand
GAGAGTCGAGGCGAAGGCAGCAGCGCGGAGGCCGCCGTCGAACATCAGGTCCCAGTGGCGCCACTCGATCTCCCAGAACGCCAGGGACGGGTCGGGCGAGATCTCGTAGCCGCTCCAGGCGTTGTTGACGAGCAGATCGAGTCGCCCCTGCTCCTGGCGGATGCGCTCGAAGAGCGCCTCGACTTGCGCGTCGTCGGTGTGGTCGCAGCGGACGGCGATGCCGTTGCCTCCGCGCGCGGCCAGCTCCTCGGCGGTGTCGTCGATCGTGCCCGGCCGCCCCAGCGTTGTCGGCTCGCCGCGTACGCTGCGACCGCTGACGTAGACCGTCGCCCTCTGCTCACCGAGAACGAGCGCGATGCCCTTGCCGCCCCCGCGGCTCGCGCCGGTGACGAGCGCGACTTTCCCTTTCAGTTGCTGTCCGCTCATAGGCGAAGGTGATGAGTCTGTCAGAGCTGCCGCCCGGTTCCGCCCATCGCCGCGGTCGCTCGCGGCCACGTGCAAGCGTGTCGGTGGGCGGACATCGAGCGTTCCGCCCACCGACGGTGCGATGGGTCAGCTGTGGCCGTCGAGGCCTTTGTACTCCGCGCCGGCGTAGACGATCCTGCCGCCGACGATCGTGAGTACCGACGTGAGCGTGCGGATGTCGTCGACCGGGACGCCGAAGTAGTCCTCGCTCAAGACGATCAGGTCTGCGTGCTTGCCGACTTCGAGCGAGCCGAGTCGTCCCTCCTGGGCGAGGTTCCAGGCGCAGCCCACCGTCTTCGCATGAAGCGCCTCGGTCCGCGTCAGCCGCTGATCCGGCGGAACGCCGGCCACCGCGGGATTGAGGGTCTTCCCGCTGACGACGTACCAGAGGTCGACGAACGGCGGGTAGGGCGCGACGTTCATCGCGTCCGTGGAGAGGCACAGGTGGATCCCGCTGTCGAACATGCTCTTGAACCGCGGCGTGCGGGCGACGCCGAGCGCGCCGCTCGTGCTCGGCGTCATCCCGACGCCGAGCGCTTTCACGCGCGCGAGCGTCTGGTCGCTCGGGCTGATGCCATCCTCCCCTGGGTGAGCGACCGTCCAGTGGAGCTTCGCCAGCGGGTGAATCTTGTCCGCTTGCTCCCAGGCGTTCAGGATCGCCACCTGCGTCGCGTTCGCGCTCGCGTGGTTCTCGAAGCTCATACGGTTGGCGGCTAGGAAGTCCGCGATCTTCTGGTACTCCAACGGGTTCGGGGGCGGCTGATTGCCCGGACAGAGCACCTCTTCGCCGACACCGAGGTAGCGGAGCATGTCGTCGCCCATGAAGGGCAGCGCGTGCCGGTGATCCTGGAGCAGCTGCGTCAGCCCCGAGAAGTTGTTCATCAGGTGGTAGGTGATCCGCGCGTTCAGCCGGCCCTCCCTCGAGAGCTGGATGACGGGCTGGTGGTCGTGAAGTCCGACGGCGAACTCGGAGCAGCTTCCGGCCGTGTTGAACGGCTGCTGATTGCCCTCGGGGTCGTTCCAACCCGTGAGGCCGAGCGAGTTCGCCGCGCGGATGAAGTCCGCCAGGCACGTGGCCTGGTCGTCGATCGAGTGCGCGTCGATCTGCGCGATGATCGCCGCGCCCGCGGCCGTCTGGGCCGGTCCGGTCAGCCGTCCGGTCGGCTTTCCGGAGGCGTCGACCTCGACGCCCGGCGAGCCCGCTGTCAAGCCGAGTAGCTGCAGGGCCCGCGTGTTCACTTGAACGCCCGAAAAGCCGGACCCGAGCACGTAGGCCGGGTTCGCCGGGAGCACCGCGTCCAGCTCGGCGAGCGTGAACATCCCCGGCTGGTCGAGCTGCCGCACCGTCCAACCGGCGGTCGTCCACACCCACGTAGTGCCTGCGAGCTCTTCTCCCTTCGCCCTGTACAGCTGCAGGGCCTGGGCCCGCGAGAAGACGTTGTCGAGCCGCACGGTCTGTGTGAAGCAGTGATAGCCGTTCCGAAGGCCGTGGAGGTGGCCGTCGAGCAGACCCGGCAGCACCCGCCGGCCGTTGAGGTTGATCACCTGCGTGCTCTGCTTCGCGAGCGCCTTGATCGGGCCGCTTCTGCCCGTGGCGATGATCGCGCCGTCTCGAATACCGAGCGCTTCGACCGTCGAGCTCGCCGCGTCGACGGTCGAGATCTTGCCGTTGTAGAGAACGAGATCCGGAGCGTCGTCCTTCATCACCTCGGCCGGCGGAGCCGCGGCCTCGAGCACGGCGACGGCGGCCATGCTGACGCCCGCCGCGACGAGCAGCAACAGCGCCAGGCGACGAGACCGGCCGAGGCCGTCACCTTTTATTGGTCCAGCCATAGGTCACACTCCTTCCCCAAGACGAAAGAACAGGCGATTGTCCCGCGTTCCGCTCGGAGGATCAATTGCGCCGTTTCGTGACGCGTCCGCGCCGCTTGGATCGACCGCGGCGCGATCGCTTAGGATCCCGTGCCGAGCGAGGAAGGCGAAAAAGTGATCTGGGAAGGGGAGCCCCATGAAGCACGGTTTTCTGCTCGCGACGACCGGGCTAGCGCTCGCTCTCGCGTCCGCCGCCGTCGTCCGCGGTGACGTCGGCGTAGGGGCGGGAGGCGGCACGCCGGGCACGTCGCTCAACTTCACGCTCGTCGGCCACAACCCGCTGTTCAACCGCGGGATGAACGCAGCGCCGACGATCTTCGACCACTTCGTCTATATCGGTAACCGCAGCGACGGCTCGAACTCGTGCGGTGATTCCGACCCCGGCCCGGGCGTCGTCCCGGTCCTGACGCCGACGAATCCGGACGGGACGTGCACGCACGTCCATCCGGGCATCCTCGTCGTGGACATCGCCGACCCGGCGAATCCGACTGTCGTCGGCGAGTTCGGCAACGAGTTCGTGACGGCTGCAAACGCGGGGCAGACGTCGCGCGAGCTGCGCGTCTGGCCCGCGGAGAAGCTGCTGATGGTGATGTACTTCCGCTGCAGCCGGGTGATCCACGCTTGCCCACAGACGGCGCAGCGGTTCCGGATTCGGTTCTTCGATCTTGCGGCTAACCCGGTCAACCCGCCGCTGATCGCAACGTACGTGCCGACGTTGTTGCCGCACGAGATGTACCTCTGGATCGACCCGACGAACGCGAGCCGAGCCCTGCTCTGGCTCTCGACGCCCACCGGGTCGGTGAATCCCGCGACGCCGAACCTGATCATCACCGACATCAGCAAGGCGCGGCAGGGGATCTTTCCCGAGATCGCCCGGGGCAACTGGAACCAGTTCTTCCCGGGCGCGGCCAACCCGGCGAACTACGACTTCGACCTCGCGCTCCACTCCATGGCGCCGAGCTTCGACGGGACGCGAACATACCTCGCGTACCTGCGCGGCGGCTTCGGCATCCTCAACACGAGCAAGGTCGCGAACGACGAGGTTCCGATGGGCACGGTCGAGAACCTGAACGACGACCTGCTGACTCCGGTGCCGTTCCCGACCTGGGGTACGGGCGCGCACTGCGAAGGCCACACGGCGGCGGGCTGCGCCGAGAGCCACTCGGCTGTGCCGTTCCCGGGTCGACCGTTCGCGTTGACGATAGACGAGGTGTACGGAACGTTCACCGCCGACTCGTTTGGCTGGCCGTGGGGTTGGACGCGTACGTGGAACGTGGCCCAGCCGAATCGACCGCACATCCTGGGGGAGTACAAGATCTTCCAGAACACGCAGCCCTTCCAGGGCAGCGCCGGGGACGACGCCGCAACGGAGCAGTTCACGAGCTACTCGTCGCACAACCCGACGCTGACGCGGAACCTTGTCTTCGACTCGTGGCACTCGGGGGGCGAGCAGGCGATCGACGTCTCCGATCCGGGCAGCCCGGTGCAGGCCGGCTGGTTCTCGCCCACGCCGCTCTCATCGGTGGCGCTCGAGGACCCGGCTCTTTCGCGCGGGCCGAACAAGGTCGTCATGTGGAGCTACCCGATCATCAGGGACACGCTCATCTACGTGGTCGACATCAGGAACGGTCTCTACGTGCTTCGGTACACGGGGCCGCGCGCGGACGAGGTCAACGGCATCGGCTTCCTCGAGGGGAACTCGAACCTCGGGGACCTCGGCCGGATCTCCAAGAGCGCGGGACCGTAGCCCAGACAAAGGCGGAGGGACACGCGCGAGCGCGTCCCTCCGCCCATCGCGATCTACTTCTGCCGGAAGATCTCGTATACCGCCCCGTCGGTGAGCGAGACGACGTAGAGGTTTCCGTTCGGCCCGGTCTGCACGTCGGTGCCGATCCCGAAGTTCCGGCCGAAGAGGAGGCTTTCGCTCTCCGTGATCTCCCACTTGTGCACGTTGTCGGCGACGCGGTCGTCGAGCCGAGGATCGTCGACGCCGATCTTTTGCCGGTTGCCGGTCAGGTTGAAGTGGAACAGGTGCCCGCCCTCGAGGAACGTCCTCGCCGCGCCGACGAAGAGGTCGTTCTCATACTGGGGGCCGAGGGACTGGCTCGACAGGAAGCCGATTCCGGCCGGCGCCACCTCGTATTTCCAGCTGAACTCCGGCGCGCTGTAGTGGGCGCCGGGGAGCATGAACAGGCGCGAGAGCCCCACCTCGGGCGTGTCGGCGATGTTCGTCGGCGGCCAGCGGATCTGCTGGAGGCCGAAGTACGTGGAGGCGAACGGGTCGGGCGGATCCGGCGTCACCGTCGTCTCGATCGTCTTGAACTGCTGGATCCTTTCCGGCGGGCCCATGATCTGCACCCAACCGGAGTTGAAGCCTGGATCGGCCCGGTTGAGCTCGGTGAAGCTGTCGTCCCCGTTCTCCTGCTCCCACAGGGTTCCGGAGAGAGGATCGAACGCCATCCCGAAGCTGTTGCGGAGGCCGTAGGCGAAGATCTTCTGGATGTTCGCGCCGACCTCCCCGCCCATGGCCGCGCCGGCGGTGAAGAACGGGTTGTCGACCGGAGCCTTACCATCGTCGTTCAGCCGGAGGATGACGCCGGTGAGGTGCGCGTTGTCCGGCTGGGGGCCGCCGAACTGGTCGTCCGGCCTGCCCGGCCCGAACGGTCCGTCGACGAGGTTCTGGAGTTGGCCGCGGCGTCCGTTATCACCGATGACGACGTAGAGCTTGCCGTCGGGGCCGAAGCGCAGGACGCCGCCGTTGTGGTTCCCGCGGAGCGGCTGACCCGCGTCGGCCTGGAACGCGCGGAGCTTGACGATGTTGGCTTCGAAGGTCAGTTTCCTGCCGTTCCACGAGAAGCGGTCGACGCGGTTGCCGAGCAAGGGCACGTCGGCGAGGTTGCCGCTGTCGGCGCCGGTGCTGCTCTCCGTCCAGTAGAGGAAGAGCTTCCCGTTGACGAAGAACTGCGGGTGGAGAGCGACGCCGAGGAGCCCTCGCTCGGACGCGCGGTTCACCGCCAGATCGAGGATCGTGCTCTGCACCTGACCGTTCACCACCCGTTGCACCTTGCCGGTGTCCTTCTCGAGCACGAACATGTCGTTTGGCGCGAGGAAGGCGATGCTGATCGGCGTGAAGAGGCCGGACGCCGCCGTGCGGACCGCAAGGTTCGGATCGACCACGGTCGGCGCCGCCTGTGCCCACGCGGGCACGCAGAGCGCCGCCGCGATCGTCGATGCGGCCGCCAAAATTCGAACTGATCGTGTCACGGTCTACCTCCCGGGGGTCGTTGACGCCTGGGCGAAGCGAAGGCGACCCGTCTTCAGGTCCGCACTACTACGGCGCTGCGTGCCCGCCGGATTGACCCGCTCCGGGAGGTAGGCTCAGATGCCGTGAGGTACGTCTCGCTGCTCACGGTCGTGTTCGTCCTCGCGTCCTGCGGGGGCGGCGGCGGCGAAGCGGCGCCTCCAACGACGGCGGCTCGCCCCGCGCCAGAGGTCGCCGGCCGGACGCTTGAAGGTCAGAGCCTCTCCCTCGCCGATCTGCGCGGGAAGCCGGTCGTCGTCAACGTCTGGTCGTCATGGTGACTCACTTGCCAGGGCGAGGCGGGTGCCTACGCGCGGTTCGTGAAGGAGCATCCTGAGCTTCAGTACGTCGGGTTGGACGTGGCCGACACGGAGGATCGGGCCGAGCAGTTCGTGCGGCGGTACGGCTGGACGTGGCCGTCGATCGTCGATCCCCAGCGCCGGCGCGCGAAGAAGCTTGGAGCCGAGTATCAGCCGTTCGTCGCGGTGATCGACGCAGACGGGCGTATCGTCGCGACGCACGCGGGCGGGGGCGAGAAGTCGGTCTGGGAAGGGCTCATCGAGCGCCTGCCCGAAGAACGCTAAGCGGGAGTCGCCGCGAGTCGCGCGCGGAGTCCGGGCCGCCGTGCAGAGAAAGGAGAGGGGCGTAGACGACCTGCGGCCCATCGCCCAGAGGCCCCTCATGAGCGTCGCCGCAGTGCCGCCGCAGCCCTGCCGTGTTCGCGTGCCCGAGGTTGCCCGGCTTGAAACCAGACCGCAAGATCCGCGATTTGCAGGCGTCTTTGGCTATGCCTCGGGGCGATGCGGCGGCCCCGAGGCGGCTCCCGGGTCATGAGCGTGTCCGCCCGCTCCTACGGCCCTCACCCTGACCAGCACGTCGAGGTCTTCGATCCAAAGGGGTCGCGGCGGGCGACGATCGCGGTGTTGCACGGAGGCTTCTGGCGCGCCGCTTATGCACGCGACCTGATGGAAGCGCTCTGTCGCGACCTCGCCGCCCGCGGGTACGAGGCATGGAACGTCGAGTACCGGCGAATCGGCGCAGGCGGTGGCTGGCCCGAGACGTTCGACGACGTCTCACGCGCGGTCCATGACGCTCAGCGCCCGCTGATCACGATCGGCCACTCGGCGGGCGGCCACCTCGCGCTCTGGCTCGCTGCCGAGGTGCAAGCCGCGCTCGCGGTCTCGCAGGCGGGGGTCGTCGATCTCGAGGAGGCGTGGCGGCTCGGCCTCAGCAGCCGCGCGGCGGGGGAGCTGCTCGGCGGCTCGCCGGAAGAAGTCCCCGAGCGCTACGCGGCCGCCTCGCCGGCCGCGCGCGTGCCTCTCGGCGTCCCGCAGCTCCTGGTGCACGGCCGGCGCGACGATATCGTCCCTCCGGCGATGAGCCGCGCGTACCGCGACCGTGCCGTTGCCGCGGGCGACGAGGTCGAGCTCGTCGAGACGGACGAAGCGCACATGGAGTGTCTCGATCCGGGCTCCGAGAGCTGGGCGGCGATCCTGCAGCGGCTCCCGTGAACCGCGACGAGGCCGTTGCACTCGACACTGCGGATCCGCTCGCGCAGTTTCGCGACCGGTTCATCGTCGAGGATCCGGAGCGCATCTACGCAGACGGGAACTCGCTCGGGCGGCTCCCCGAGGACACGATCGAACGTCTCGGCCGTCGCGTCGACGAGTGGGGTTCGCGCCTGGTCAGCGCCTGGTCCGACTGGATCGACGTGCCGCTCTGCGTCGGCGACCTGCTCGCGGACGCGGTGCTCGGCGCGCGTGCAGGCGAGGTCGTTGTGTCCGACTCCACGACCGTGAACCTCTACAAGCTCGCGGCGGCCGCACTCGACCGGAAGCGCGGCGCCCTCGTCACCGACGCCGCGAATTTCCCCACCGACCGCTACGTGCTCGAGGGGCTCGGCGAGCTGGTGCTCTTTGAGAGCGACACGATCGACGGTCCGACCGTCGACGACGTCGAGCGCGCGTGCGCGGGGGAAGAGGTCGCGCTCGTCTGCCTCTCGCACGTCGCGTACCGGTCCGGTGCGCTCGCAGACGTCGCGGCGATCACGGAGATCGTGCACGACGCCGGTGCGCTCATGCTCTGGGACCTCTCCCACTCGGCCGGTGTCGTCCCCGTCGAGCTGGAGCGTGCGGGCGCGGACCTGGCCGTCGGCTGCACGTACAAGTATCTGAACGCGGGACCCGGTGCGCCTGCGTTCCTCTACGTGCGCGAGTCGCTGCAGCCGGAGCTGCGCTCGCCGATCTGGGGCTGGTTCGGCCAGCGCGACCAGTTCGCGATGGGTCCAGCGTACGACCCCGTTCCGGGGATCGCGCGCTTCCTCGCCGGCACGCCTCCGATCCTCGACCTGGCCGCGGTGGAGGTCGGCGCCGAGCTGGTCGCGGAGGCCGGGATCGACGTGCTGCGCGCGAAGAGCGTCGCGCTGACCGAGCTCGTCGTCCGGCTCTTCGACGAGCGTCTCGCGCCGCTCGGCTTCGAGCTCGGGTCCCCGCGCAATCCCGACCGGCGCGGCGGGCACGTCTCCGTGCGCCACGCCGACGCGTGGCGGCTCTGCCGCGCACTGATCGAGCGCGCCGACGTTGTACCGGACTTTCGGCGCCCCGACTCCATTCGGTTCGGACTCCCCCCGCTCTACACGCAGTTCGTCGACGCGTGGGAGCTCGTCGACAGGCTCGCGCGACTTGTCGAGAGCGGCGAGTATCTGGAGGTCGAAGCGGGAACAGCGCGTGTGACGTGAGCGCCGCCGAATACCTGCCGCCGTCGCGTTCGCTGCAGACGTTGCGGGAAGCCGCGAAGCTGTGTCACGGCTGCGATCTCTGGCGCAACGCGACGCAGACGGTGTTCGGCGAGGGCAGCGAAGACGCCGAGGTCATGTTCGTCGGCGAGCAGCCGGGCGACCAGGAGGACAAGGAAGGGGGGCCCTTCGTCGGGCCCGCGGGCCGGATCCTGGACCGGGCGCTCGAGGAGGCGGGCATCGACCGCACGCTGGTCTACGTCACGAATGCGGTCAAGCACTTCAAATGGCAGCCGCGCGGGAAGCGGCGCATCCACCAGAAGCCGAACTGGGCCGAGATGACCGCGTGCCGCCCGTGGCTCGAGGCGGAGATCGAGGCAGTGGAGCCGCGCGTGATCGTGCTGCTCGGCGCGACCGCGGCGCAGACGCTGCTCGGGCGTCAGTTCCGCGTCACGAAGCAGCGCGGTGAACTCGTCGAGTCGCCGTTCGCCGAGTCCGTCACCGCGACGATCCACCCGTCGGCGATCCTGCGCGCCGAAGATCGCGACGCGGAATACGCCGGGTTCCTCGCCGACCTGCAGAAGGTCGCGAAGCTGCTCTAGCCCTGGTGCATCGGCGCTTTGGTGCCGGGCAGGTGGAGGAGGTTCTCGACCTCGCTCACGCCCTGGACCGAACGCACCCGCTGCTCCAGGTCGTTGATCACCTCGGCCCCGTCCACCTGCCCGCGCAGGTAGACGACGCCGCGCGCGACGTTGACGTCGACGTCGCCCTTCGGCGCGCCGGCCGGCCGAAAGACCTCGGACTCGATCTTCGCCTTCAGCGTCTGGTCGTCGAACGTCTTCGGCTGCTCGCGCAGGTGCGTCGCCTTCTGCTTGAGGCCGTACGCCTCAGCGGCGACGCCGCGGCCGGCGCGCGCGGCCTCACGGCCGCGACGACGGAAGAATCCGAGGACGCGATCGCGCGCCGTGTTCCGCCGCAGCCTGCCGTTCTGCGGATCGAAGAAGTACGTGAGTGCAGCGCCGAGCGCCGCGAAACGCAAGAACCGCATGCGCACTGGACCCCCTTTGCGTTGAGGACGCGAAGGTCGTACCCGCTCCCGAGCCGTCCGGAAACGTGAGGCGCGCTTGCTAATCGCCCCAGTCGAAGTCCCGCGAGCGGGTCCAGAGACCTTCGTCGGTCTCCTCGCCGTGCGCGGTGTCTTCGCCTGGCCAACCGAGCGGGCTCGCGACGGAGACCATCTCCGGGGCCTCGAGGCCCTCGAGCGTCTCCTCGAGGCGGGCCTGCTCCTCGGTCTTGAACAGCGGATGGTTGCCGAACGGATCCTCGGACTTGTACTGCTCGAGGGGCATCTGGTTCTCGAGCTGCGAGTTGCGCTCTCGAAGCTCCAAGTGCTCCTGGATCACCTGCGCGAACAACGACGAGGTCTCTACCGGCATCAAGCTCCTCCAGGCTCGGGGGGGTTCTGGGGCGGCCGGGTGTTAGGCCACGGTGAAGTCTGACGAAACCTGGGTCGGGAGGTTAGCGCAGATTACGGACGAAAGGAAACGACAGGCGCCCGCTCGACCCGGTTCTTCCCGGCGCGCTTGGCCTCGTAGAGGGCCGCATCGGCCGTAGCCACAAGGGTTTCGAGGTCCTGGCCCTCCTCGTAGGCTGCCACCCCGAAGCTGGCCGTGACCCGGACGGGGACGCCCTCCGGGGTCAGGAGCGAGCCGCCGGCGACCTCGGCCCGGATCCGCTCGGCGAGCAGGGCCGCGCCGGCCGCATCGGTGCCGGGGAGGACGAGCAGGAACTCCTCGCCGCCCCAGCGGCCCACGACGTCTGCCTCGCGCATCGCGCCGGCCGCGATCCGCGCGAACGCACGCAGGACGGTGTCGCCGACCGGGTGGCCGTGGACGTCGTTGACCGTCTTGAAGTCGTCGAGGTCTGCCACGATGACGGCAAGCGGCCCCCCGAAGCGCTCCGCGCGCGCGAGCTCGGACCCGAGCCGGTCCTCGGTGTGGCGCCGGTTCGAGAGCTCGGTCAGGCCGTCGATGAGCGCCTGCTGCTCGACGATCCGATGCAGCTTCGCGTTGTCGAGCGCCGTTACCGCCTGCGCGACGAGCGAGTTCGCGGTCTCGACTGCTTCCCGCTCGAAGCGACGGCCGAAGAGGAAGAGCGTGCCGAAGCTGTGGCGACCCGCGGACAGCGGCAGCTCGAGGCGGTCGGTGCCGGCGTACGGCGCACCGACCTCGAAGATCTGGCCGTCCGAGCCGACGAGCATGCCGCCCGAAGCGCCCGTCGACTCGACGGCGGTCTCGACGATCACGTGCAGCAGCTGGTCGGGCTCGAGCGTCGCACCCAGCGCGTTGCCGAAGCGGTTGACGGACTCGCGCAACCGGCGGCGCTCCGACTCGAGCTCCAGGAGCCGCGCCTGCAGCTGGTCGGCCATCTGGTTGAACGCGACGCCGAGGCGCGCGAGCTCGTCGCGGCCCTTGATCGGGACACGCTCGTCGAGCTGACCGCGCGCGATCGCGTTCGCAGTGCGGGCGATCTTCGACACCGAACGCACGATCGAGCGTCCCTCGAAGTACGCGACGAGGGAGATCAGCATCAGCGCGGCGAGCAGACCGATCAGGAGCTTGCGCCGCAGCTTCGCGGACGCGGCGTCGATGTGCTCCTGCGGGCTGAGCACTGCAAGGGTCGGGCCCGGGCGATCGGCCACGGTTCCGGCGCCGAGGGCCCGGTAGCGCTCGCCCGCGATCTCGATGGTCGTCGTGCGCCCATCCGCCGCGTCGAGCCGGCCCTGCAGGAAGCCCGGGGCGATGACGATCCGCCCGTCGTTCACGACGACGACCTTCTCGTCTGTCATCAGGCCGGAGCGCTTTTGGAGACGCTCCAGAAGCGCGTGGTCGAAGCGCACCGTGGCGATGACGCTGCCGAGAGCGCCGCGCGCACCGACAACGAGCACCTGGTGTTCGGCTGCGGGCACCGGCTTGTCGCCCACGTTGAAGTGGCGCGACTCGACGCGCACGTCGTCGTAGGCCCGAATCTTCGCGAGCGCAACCGACGCATCGCCCCTGGCGAGCGCGGCCTGGAAGCCCCTGTCGTTCGCGAGCTTGGTCGCATGGCCGGTCGCGGTGGTCAGCTCCTCCTCGTAGGCGACGACAGCCGCGCGGAGGCCCGCCTGGAGGCGCGCGTCCACGCGCCGCGCCTCGCTCTGCTCGGTCACGGAGCTGAAGCCCCAGAACGCAGCCGCCGCCGGCAGCAGCGAGAGCAGCAGGAAGTAGCCGACGAGCTTGAACTTGAAGCTGGCCATCGTGACGCGGCTCAAGTCCGGTTCTCCTGGTGCCGATACCTCATTCGGGTGATTTCGGCAGAAGGGAGCGGGAACATGAGGGCAACCTGGATCAAGGCGCTTCTCCTCGTCGCAGCCGCCGCGACGGCAGCCGCTGCGTTTGCGCTCGCGGCCGGCCCTCACGGGGCCGCGGAGGCCGCCCCCGCGCTCCTCCGGATGCCCGCCGAGATCGGCTCCGTCGTCGACGTCCGTCCTGCTCCGGGCCGTCCGGAATCGAGCCCGGTGCCGGTCGTCCGGGCCCCGGCGACCCCGATCGAGACGACGAAGCCGGCCAAGGCCGCGCCGCCGCCTCGAGCTCGAGACCGCCTCCGGCCCCGGCCTCGCGTCAGGGTCGTGACGATCCCCGGCGTCGTCCTGACCCGCGCCGAGCCGACCACGCCGCGGTTCGAGCTCGTCCGGGCCAAGCCCAAGCATCCCGTGACGCCGACGCGCGAGCTCGCCGGGCTCCCCGAGCCCGGGACCGAGCCGATGCACGACAACCGGCTCCGGCTGCCCGAGTAACGCTGTCTAGGATGCGGGCGTGCCCAGCCCCTTCCGCGGCCTCGGCCGGGGCCCCGGCCCCGTCGGCCTCGCGCTGACCGCGCTCGAGGTCTGGCGCCGCATCCCGCCCGCGCAGCGCAGGCAGATCATCGACGCCACGCGCAAGCAGGCGCCGCGCGCAGCGGCGACCGCGATCCGGTACTGGCGCGGCCGGCGCCCGCCGTTCAGGCCGTAGCGAGAGCCTCCCGGACGATGCGGTCTTGCTCCCGGAGGTGCGCCGTCGGGTAGCCCTCGCTCGGGCTTGCGCGCCACGGCCGCCCGATGTAGCGCACCGGGACGCCCGCGTGCGCGGCCGCCTCCTCCAGGCGGTGGCGGATCGCACGCCACGCGCCCATGTTCTGGGGCTCCTCTTGCGCCCAGACGATCTCGTCGAGCGCCGGGTAGCGCTTGACGAGCTCGGCCGCCGCGTCGACGGGGAACGGATAGAGCTGCTCGATGCGCGCCACCGCTACGTTGGTCGCCTCGGCGTACGCCTCGTGGCCGACGATGTCGTAATAGACCTTCCCGCTGACGAACACGAGCCGCCGGACGGCAGCGTGGTCGCGGTGCGGGTCGTCGAGGACCGGCTGGAACAAGCCCTCCGAGAGGTCGGTCAGCGTCACGAGCGTGTCGCGCAGGCGCAGCAGGCCCTTCGGGGTCATGACGACGAGCGGTCGCGCCGACGGGTCGAGCGCCTGCCTGCGCAACAGGTGGAAGTGCTGCCCGGTGGTCGTCGTGTTCGCGATCCGGATGTTCTCCTGTGCCGCGAGTTGCAGGAAGCGCTCGAGGCGGGCGCTCGAATGCTCCGGGCCGTTGCCCTCGTAGCCGTGCGGGAGCAGCAGCGTCAATCGCGAGCTTTGCCCCCACTTCGAGAGACCGGCGGCCACGAACTGGTCGAGCACGATCTCCGCGCCGTTCACGAAATCGCCGAACTGCGCTTCCCAAAGGACGAGCGACTCCGGCGCGGCGACCGAGTAGCCGTACTCGAAGCCGAGCGCGGCGTACTCGGAGAGCGGCGAGTTGAAGACCTCGAACGACGCGATCGACTCGCTCAGGTGCTGCATCGGCGAGTAGACGGCGCCGTTCTGGGCGTCGTGCAGCACGATGTGGCGGTGGGAGAACGTGCCGCGCTCGGTGTCCTGGCCGGTCAGCCGGATCGGGATGCCCTCCTCGAGCAGGGAGGCGAACGCCAGCGCTTCCGCATGGCCCCAGTCGATCCCGCCTGACTCGAGCGCCTCGCCGCGGCGCAGCAGCTGCTTGATCAGCTTCGGATGCACGGTGAAGCCGTCCGGAACGGTCAGCAGCTCGTTGTTCAGCTCGCGCAGCCGATCGGCTGCAACCGCCGTGACGATCTCGGCGCCGCTTGAGCGCGGGATCCGGCCGTCCCGCTCGCGCGGCGGCTTGCCGATCTGCTCGCGCAGGTTGTCGTGCGCCTCCTTGAGGTTCGCCTCCGTGGCGGCGACGAGCTGCTCGACCTCCTCGTCCGTCAGGACGGCTTCCTCGACCAGCCGCTGCGCGTAGAGCTCGCGCACGCGCGGATGCTGCGCGATCAGCTGTGCCATCAGCGGCTGGGTGTACGCGGGCTCGTCCTGCTCGTTGTGGCCGTGCCGGCGATAGCCGACGAGGTCGATCACGACGTCGTGGCAGAAACGCTTGCGGAACGCCATTGCGAGACGCGCCCCGTACAGTGCGGCCTCGGGATCGTCCGCGTTCACGTGGATGATCGGGACGTCGAAGCCCTTTGCGAGGTCGCTCGAATAGCGCGTCGAGCGTCCGTCGAAGGGGTCGGTCGTAAAGCCGACCTGGTTGTTCGCGATCACGTGCAGCGTGCCGCCCGTCGAGTAGCCGCGCAGCGCCTGGAGGTTGAGGGTCTCGGCCACGACACCCTGGCCGGGGAACGACGCGTCGCCGTGGATCAGGACGGGCAGCGCAACGGCCGGGTCGGCGAGCCCAATGAGCGTGCCGCGGTCGGTCTGCTCCGCACGTGTCATGCCCTCGACAACTGGATCGACCGCCTCCAGATGGCTCGGGTTCGACGCAAGCGTGACCTGGATCTCACCTGCACGCGTGGTGCGCGTCGCCTCGGCGCCGAGGTGGTACTTGACGTCGCCGGTCCCGCCTTCGGGATCGGAGACGACCGCGTCGATCGTGCGCTCGCCCTCGAACTCGCGCAGGACGTACTCGTACGGGCGGCCGAGCGTATGCACGATCACGCTCAGGCGGCCGCGGTGCGCCATTCCGAGCAGTGCGCGGTGCGCGCCGCCCTCGGCTCCGAGCTCCAGGGCCTCGTCGAGCATCGGCACAAGCGTGTCGAGGCCTTCGATCGAGAACTGCTTCTGGCCGAGGAACGCCCGCTGGAGGTAGCGCTCGAAGACCTCGACCTCGGTCATGCGCGCGAGCAGCGCGCGCTTCTCCTCGGCCGACAAGGGCTGGCGATAGCGGCCGGACTCGATCGCCTGACGCAGCCAGACGCGCTCTTCGTGGTCCGTGATGTGCTCGGTCTCGTAGGCGATCGTGCCGCAGTACGTGTCGCGCAGGCGCGGCAGTGCTTCGGCGAGCGTGTCGCCTTCGACGTACAGGCGGAGCAGCTGTGCGGGGATGCGCGCCTGGAGCTCGGGCGTCAGCGGCGGCTCGAGGCGCTCGGGCTCGAGGGCAGGATCGCCGACCGGCTCTGTGCCGAGCGGGTCCAGACGCGCCGCCAGATGGCCGTGCGTGCGGTGCGCCTTGACGAGCGACATGGCGGCGGCAACGCCGCCGAGCAGGAGATCGTCGGCCGGGGCCGCAACGGCCGGCGCGCCCACCGGCACGGGCACGGGCGCGGGGGCGGCGGCGGGCGGTGCCGACGCACCGTTCCCGTCGGTGCGGAGCGCCTCGAGCAGGCGCGCGATGCCCGGGTGCGTGGCGACGAGCTCGCTCTCACCGCTCTCGAAGAGGTGGCGCCACTCGGCCGGCACCGCCTCGGGGTTCTCGAGGTACTCCTCGAGGAGCGCCCGCGCATACCCGGCGTTCAGCCCGTCGACGTCGAAACCGGTCACCCTGTCTTTGTAGCAGGAGGCGCGAGCCACCAGAGGGTTTGGCGGCACAGCGCCTGTTCGCCAAGCCCTCTTAGTAGAGCGGATGGCCCGTCAACGCTGCCACGGTCATCCCGCCGACGAACCCGACCGTCGCGGCGCCGACCGCGAACGCGTGCAGGTTCCCCCAGCGGCCACCGATGGCGGTCGCGACGAGGCTGAGCGCGAGCGCGGCGAGCGAGAGGGGCAGCGGCCGGTAGACCACCGCCATGGCGGCGATGAAGATCGCAGCCGCCGACATGTACCCGGCCAAGACCTCGGCCGGTCTCGCGCGCTCGTAGATCTCCGTCGTGCTCAACGAGCGGCTCTCGCCAGCCCCGCGCGGCGGCGGCCGCGCGCGGGCGGATGCGGGCGACGCCGCGGATGGCGCCCGTGCCAGGGACACGCGCGCGCGGAGAGCGGACCGGGTGAGGGCGGAGGCAGGGCAGCCGGCACGAGCGCCGCAGGCGCGTACGGGTCGGGCGTCGCGCGGACCGCCCACCAGACGACGCCAACGAGGTACAGGATCGGGAGCTTCATCACGAACATGAGGAAGATCAGCTCCCACCAGCCCGAGCGCATGCCAGCGAAGTCTAGTCACCGCGTGCGCAGAATCGCCGCTCCGGCGGCGTTGAGCAGGCCGCCCAGGAGTGGGAGGACGATGAGTCCAGGGCCGAACGTGGTCGACGAGCCGTGCGCGGTTCGTTCGAACTCGAGCACCACGAGCGGTCCCAGTGCGACGCGGAGCTCCGGGCGCTCGCTCGCTTCGGCCAACGCCGCCAGAACGAGCGCCCCGACGACCGCGAGCACGGCGACCGTCGCCGCACCGAGCGCGAACGCGATCACCAGGCGCCGCACAGCCTTCGTCCGTCGCGCGTCACAACCGTGCAGCCGAGCAGCTGCAGCGAGAACAGCGAGGTCGCGGTGGCGGCCTCCGGCGAGTGGTGGAGCATGAACACGGCGAGTGCAACGAGCAGCAGGAGCGCTCCAGCAGCCGGCCCTGCTGCCGCGACTGCTGCCTCGCGGCGCGGGTCGAGCCGGCGATGCAGGACCGAGGCTCGCAGGCCCCGAGTCACGAGACACGCAGGAACATTCCGAAGCGCGAGCAGGTGCCCGACCTCGTGCACGACAAGACTGCTTGCCACCGTCACGCCGGCGGTCACGGGCAGCGTGAGCGACGCGACTCCCACCGTCGATAGGACGATCGCTGTCGCCGCCGCAGCACCGGCACCGAGCACCGACGCAATCCTCGCCAGCGGCCGCACCGCGGTCGCGACGAGCGCCGCGCCGGAGGCCGTGTCGAGGCCGTACCGCCGAGCCGGAAGCGCCGGAACGGCGCCGAACGGAAGCAGTCGCGCGGCGGCGACGAGCCAGCGCACCGCCCACACCGCGCCGCCACCGCGCACGCGGAGGTTCAGCAGCAGGCGATCGTTCAGCTCGGCGCAGAACACACGCGCGTCGGTGAGTGCACGGCGCTCATCGATGTCGTAGCGGGCCGTGAGCGAAGCAGCGGCAGAGAGCGGCGACGCGCTCTGCACGACGAGACGGCCGGCTTCGTTGAGCGGCAGCTCTACGCCACGAACCTCGTCGCGGAGTCCGGTCGAGGTCACGACGACGCCGGGCGGCAGGAACAGCCCGTCCTCGTGTCCGATCACCGCGAGCCCCAGGCCGCCACCGCGGCGCCGGCGAGCAGGGTCGCGTTCCCGGCGAGCAGCCCGAAGGCATCGTCAGACAGAGGCGCAACTGTCGCGAGACGTCCGATTACGAGCCACGCGGCGATGACAACGCCCACGATTGCTCCGTACGCGGCCAGCTGCTGGACGACGCGATCCGGTCGCCAGGGAACGAGCGCGGCCGCTGCGGCGCTACAGCCCAGCACGAACGCGACCGCGCCCTCGAGCTGGAGATAGGCGTGCAGGTCCGCCCGCGCGACGGGCGCGATCGCAACCGCGTCTGCGACGATCAGTGTCGCAGCACACGCGACACCCGCAAGCGCGACCCCTCCTTTGATCACCGGACGGCGCTGGGGAGAGGTTGCGAAGAGCCAACGCGCGTCGTCCGCAAGCCCGAGGGCGGCCGACGGCACGATGGCGGCCGCCGTCATCCCGAGCGCGACGCAGAACCCCACGAGCGGCACGCCCCCGACACCGAGCCCGAGCCGGAGCCCGACGGCGGCAGCGGTCGGCAGCGCAACGGTTGCCGCTCCGTGGGCCCGAAGACCGCCGTGTCGGCCCACTCGCTTTGCCGTCACGCTGGCAACGGCGGCGAACGCGTGACGCGGCACGGGCAGGACGGCCCGCGTACGGAACGACCGGGTGCGCGAGGGACGACGGAAGCTGCACGCCGCGACCCAGAGCGCGGTTCCGATCGCAGCAACCGCTGCGAGCGCGCACGTTGCGGCGGCCTGATGTCGGCCCTGGAGTGCCGGCACGAGCAGACCGGTGGGCCCGAGCTCGAGACCATGGTCTGCAGCGAGCCCGGCGAACAGCCAGACGGCGCCGGCGGCAGCGACGATCGCCGCGCCGCGCGGCTCGGTACGGCCGACGAGGCGCACGCCTTCTGCGCCGGCGGCTCCGAGCGCAGCGACCGCGGGCAGCGCCAGCGCCGTCGCGGGACCCGCAGCTCCGGCGAGCGTGGCGGCAAAGAGCAGCGCGGGAACCGCCAGGAACGCAGCGCCGATGGCCGTCGGCACGACGGTGGCGGCGAGCACGAGTCGGAGACGGCTGACGGGCGCAGCTTCGAGTTGCCTCGCGGTCGCGTCCGCGGCCGGGGCGAGCAGCGCGGCCGCCACGCCGGCGGCAAGCGCGGTGGCAGCGAGCCCGAGCGCAAAGCCGCGTGCGAAGCCGACGTCCGCCACCTCGGTGCGGAACTCAGAGGCGAGGCGGCGGCCGCCGAGCACGGCCGCCACCGGCATACCCGCGGCGGCGACGGCGGCGAGCACCGCCAGCAGCGGGTTCGCCGCGAGGACGCTGCGTGCGCTCCGCGCGGCCGCCAGGCAGACCGCTCTAGAGAGCGTCCAAAGCACCCCGAACCTCCGCCACGCGCGATTCCGCTCCCAGCGCGGCAACGAAGACCTCTTCCAGCGATCCGGCGCGGTAGCGCGCGCGCAACTCGTCAACTCGTCCTTCCGCAGCGACCCGCCCGGCGCTCAGCAGCGTGACGCGGTCGCAGGCTGTCTCCGCGAAGTGGAGGTCCTGCGTCGCGAGCAGAACTCCCCTCCCGCGGCGGGCGACGCCCTTGACGACTTCGCGCAGCGCGATCACCGCTTCGGGGTCGAGCGCCGCGGTCGCCTCGTCGAGCAGCAGCAGTGGCCGCGCGAGCGCGACAGCAGCGACGACGGTGACAAGACGCCGCTGACCGTGAGAAAGCGAGCCGAGCGGCGAACGGATCCTCGCGTCCAGCGCGAAGACGCGTGCGAGCACCTCGGCTCGGCGGGTGAAGCCCTCGTCGGCGCGCCACAGCGCGCGCACGAGATCGAGGTGCTCGGCCACAGTGAGCTCCTCGAGGCCCGTCGGCTCGTCGGGAACCCAGGCCGTCTGCGCGCGAGCCCCGAGACTCCCGGCTCGGAGCCCCTCGACCGTCACGCTTCCGCCGGCCGTCTCCACCAGGCCGAGGGCCGCGCGGAGCGTCGTCGTCTTCCCGCTGCCGTTCGGCCCGACGAGACCGACGACGACGCCGTCCTCGACGTCGAGATCGAGTCCGTCGACGGCGCGAAGGCTTCCGTAGGCAACCGTGAGCCCGCGGACGACGAGCGGTGCGACGGGCTCCACGCTCATGTTCGAACGGCGGGTGGGAGGGCGCGCCCCCTCCCGCCGCGACCGGTCACTTGTAGCACGAGACCTTGATCCGGAACCATCCGATGTCCACGTCCGGCTGTCCGCCGGTGTAGATGCAGTAGCTGGCCCAAGCCAACGCGGCGGTCACCGTGAACACGAAGACCGCCCACGCCAGCCAGGGCTGCTCGGTTGCGGATTCGCCCGGCCACTCGAGGGTCGGACGCTCGTACGGGACGGCGAGAACGCTCATCTTCCCTCCTCGTTCGACAACCCGATCGACGGTAGAGGGAGAACTCGTACGCGTGTGATACGCCTTTGTGCCAAAACCGAAAAACCTGTTCGGCCGTTGTATTCAGGCGAGGAGAGCTCTCTATTGGCCTGTGAGGACAGCCGGCGTTAGCCTCGAGTCGAGGAGGGGAAAAGCCGTCACATGAGCACCGACCCGATCCAGGAACTGATCGCCCGGGGCGAGGAGCAGGGCTGCCTGAACCTGTCCGCGTTCACGGAGTTCGTGCAGGAGCACGAGCTGTCGGACAATGATCTCGACGAGCTCCACCGCGTGCTCGACGAGCGCGGGATCGAGCTGACGGACGACTGCTCGCGCGCGGAGTCCACCGACACGGTCTACGTCAACGGCGACCTCGCGAGCGCGACGACCGACGCGCTGCAGCTCTTCCTCAACGAGGCCGGCCGCTTTCCGCTGCTCACGGCCGAGCAGGAAGTCGAGCTCGCGAAGCGGATCGAGCGCGGCGACAAGGAGGCAAAGGACCTGATGGTGAACTCCAACCTTCGCCTCGTCGTCTCGATCGCGAAGAAGTACCAGGGGCACGGGCTCGGCCTGCTCGACCTGATCCAGGAGGGGATCATCGGGCTCATCCGCGCCGTCGAGAAGTTCGACTGGCGCCGCGGCTTCAAGTTCTCGACCTACGCGACCTGGTGGATCCGCCAGGCCGTTCAGCGCGGCGTCGCGAACAAGTCGCGCACCATCCGCATCCCGGTCCACATCGTCGAGCGCGAGACGAAGATCGCGCGCGCCGAGCGGCAGCTGACCGCGAAGCACGGTCGCACGCCGACGGAGAAGGAAGTCGCCAAGGCCGCGAAGCTCCCTCTGAAGCAGGTGCGGGAGGTCCGCCAGGCCGCGCGCGCGGTGACCAGCCTCGACAAGCCCATCGGCTCGGAAGGCAACAGCACGTTCGGCGAGCTCTTCGGGGACGAGGCCGCCCCGCCCGAAGAGGAGGTGCACGTCAGCCTCGCCGAGGAGGCGCTGCGCCGCGCGGTCGCCGACCTACCCGACCGCGAGCAGGAGGTGCTGCGGCTCCGCTACGGGCTCGACGGGAACGAGGATCCGAAGTCCCTCGAGGAGATCGGGCGCCTGCTCGGAATCACCCGCGAGCGAGTCCGGCAGATCGAGGCGCATGCCCTCGAGCGGCTGGCCGTCAATCGCGAGATCGAAGCCCTGCGATCAGCCGCCTGAGCGCCAGGACCCACCCTTCGAGGCCGCGGGGCTCCGCGACCTCGTCCTCCCCGAGCCAGGTCAGCATCCGCCTACGTGCGCCGGACGCGCTTGCTCGAGCCGGACGTGCCCCACAGGGCACTGTTTCGTATCCCCGTCCTCTGACCCATATCCAGAAAGAATCCGCTGCTGTGGAAAACTTGCGCCCGCTGGGTACCTCGGACGAGTGACCAGGCGCGCTCTCCCCGCCTTCCTCGCCCTCGTGGCCGTCCTGGGGCCCACGACCGCGCGGGCCAGCGAGCCCTTTCCGGACGTCAACGTCAAGAAGCCGAATTTGCGCGTGAACGCCAAGGGCCAGGCGCTCGTGGAGTACACGACCGAAAAGGGCGTGCGGCGCCACGTGATCGTCTACGGAGCCGTGAACGCGAACCCGCCGAGCCAGACCGTGCCCCAGGTCCGCTTCAAGTACGACTTCGCCGGCGGCTGGGGACTCGCTCGTACACAGCTGTGGAAAACGTGGAAGAACGTCTGCCGGCGCTACGACGGGCCTGCGCTCCCCTACTTCGTGGCCGCGTGCAAGGCGCGCGACGGTTCCTACTGGGCGCTTCAGTCCTGGCAGCGCCGCCTGCCGCTGCTGGGGTTCGATCCGTGGCTCCCGCTCCAGAGCTCGTTCGAGCTCCACGTGTCGCACTGGAGCACGGAGCTGCCGGTGCTCGAGGCCTACGTGAACTGGACGTTCGCGTTCCAGTGGCAGGGGGTCTTCGGGCGCTTGTCGTACCTCGGCCAGCCCGTGTTCGGCTTCTCGAGCTCGGGCGAGGGGAACCCGCGGGACCGCTACGGCCGCAACGTCTACATCGACACGCTCAACTCGGCATACGGCCCCGGCTGGAAGCGCGAGTCGGGAATCCTCACGCACCGTGGTACCGGGACGTTTTGCCACAGCTTCATCGCAGGTCAGAAGCCGTTTGCGGGATATCCGTCGCAGGCGCCGCGGCCGTCGGGGCGCGGGGAGCGGTACCGGATCTCGGTGATGGGGCCGGGTGTGACGCCGACCCTGATGTGGGAGGCGCCCGGGCTCGCGTCGTTCAACGCCTCGAACCAGGAGCACGTCGTCACCGAGCAGCGGGCAAACGAGGCGTTCGACCGGATCATGGCCGGCGACCGGATCTGCGCGGGCGAGCGTTAGCGAGCTCTGACGACGATGCGGGCGGGCCGGGCCGGCGCGAGCGTCGCCCGGGCGGCGGGGGCGGGTGAGCGCGCGTCAACGGGCTCCAGTCGCCAACGTCGCGCGATCGCCGCGACTACGAGCGTGCCTTCGAGCCACGCGAGCCGCTCCCCGAGGCACTGTCGGGGCCCGGCGCCGAAGGGCAGGTACGCGTGACGCGGGCGATCCTCGAGCCGGCGCTCCGGCTCGAAGCGATCCGGGTCGTCGTGGAAGCGTGGGTCTCGGTGGATGAGGTACGGCGAGACGAGGGCGACGGTGCCTGCCTGGAGGGAGACGTCGCCGGCCTTCGTCTCGACGCGCGCGCGGCGGCCGATGTACCAGGACGGCGGGTAGAGCCGTAGCGTCTCCGCGAAGACGTTGCGCGTCCGCGTTAGGGCGTCGGGGTTACCGTCCGCTTCGACTGCCTCGTCGTAAAGATTGTCGAGCTCTTCGGGCCGACGCGCGAGCTCGAGGAGCGCCCAGGTGATCGCGGTCGCGGTTGTGTCGACGCCAGCGAGCAGAATGCCGAGGCAGTCCATCGTCGCCTGCGCCTCGGTCGGTCCGTCCGGTGTCTCCAGCGCGCGCGCGGCGAGCGCCGGTACGTCCGTGTTGTCGCTCCCACGACGCTCTTGCAGCACCTCCTGCAACCGCGCGAGGAGCTGCGTGTGCGCCCTCGCGGTGCGAACGACCGAACGGGGCGCGCGCAGGAGCCCGAGCAGGTCGCGGCCGGTGGAGGACGCGAACGCAAACGACGCGAGCAAGTCGTGAAGCCAGCGCTCGAAGAGTCGTTCGTCGTCGCCCAGGCGCAGGTCGAAGACGCTCTCCGCGAGCATCGCGAGCGTCAGCGGACGAAGTTCTGCCGTGAGGTCGAGCGTCTGGCCGTCGCGCCAGCTGCGGGCGATTCGCTCGGCGTGCTCGCCGACGGTGCCCTCGTACGCCGCTAGGCGCTCGGCAGAGAAGGCGGGTTGGAAGATCCGGCGGCCGCGCACGTGCGCCGCCGGGTCGTCGTTCATCATCAGCCCGCGGTCGGGATCGAGCTCCAGCGGACGCGTGCGCAGCACGTTCTGCTTGACGAAGTCGCGGTGACCGGCGACGAGGACTTCGCGTGCGAGCGCCGGGTCGGAGAGCAGGACGACGCGCTCTTCGCCGATCGAGAATGGCGCAACGTCGCCGACCTCGTGGGCGAGCCCGCCGAGAAAGGCGAGTGGGTCACGGCGGAGCTCCCGGAGCGGCGACTTCGTGGGCACGATTGAATTCGGTAGACGTCCCCGCCGCAGCACCTGCTCAAAAGCCGCCTGCTAGGAGGCGGCTTCTGGAGTGGAGCCGACGGGACTCGAACCCGTGGCCTTCTGGCTGCCAGCCAGACGCTCTCCCAGCTGAGCTACGGCCCCAGGATGCGACAGTCTAGCGACGGTTTTCAGGTGCCGCGGGTGCGGGCTTTGCCCGCGCCCGCTCGAGCGCTGACTAGGAAGGCCCTTCTCCGGCGAAAGTTGAGGCGCCGGAGGCGCCGACTTTCGACGGTCAAACAGCTGCCGCTTCGACCTCGATCGACGGCACGTCGCCCCACAAGTCCTCGAGCTTGTAGAACATTCGCGCGTCGGGCGTGAAGACATGAAGCACGACGTCGATGTAATCGGCGACGATCCAGTTCGCCTCGTGCTGACCCGCCGCCGAGTGCGGGATCAGATCGTTCTCCTTCTTCAGACGCTCGCGCACCTCGTCATAGATCGCAGCGGTCTGCCGCGGGTTCTGCCCGCTGGCGATCACGAAGAAATCGGTGTACGTGCACACCGGCCGCATGTCGAGGATGACGACATCGCGTGCCAGCTTCTCCTGGGCGATGCTGGCGATGCGGCGGGCTTGTTCGAGCGGGGTCAGTCGGTCAGGACTCCTGAGCGGTTGCAGGCGCAGTGTAGCCGTAGAGGCCGCGCTTCTCGATCTCGCGGGCCACGCCTGGGGGCACGAGGCCCTCGAGCGATTCGCCCCGGCGCGCGCGTTCGCGGAGGTCGCGGGAGGAGATCGGCGGCGAGTCGATCTCGAAGAGCTGCACGCGTCCCTCGTCCTCAGGTCGCACGGGCGAACGGTCGACCCCCTCGCGTGTCGCGACGCCCACGCGCACGGTGTCGAGCACCGCCTCCGGGTCTTTCCAGGTCGGGAAGTCGCGGTACTGGTCCGCGCCCATCAGAAAGATCCCGTCCTCGACCGGCTCCGCGCGCAGGCGGTCGATCGTGTAGCGGTACGGATCGGCGATCACCTCCGTCCGTGGCAAATCCGCGAACGCGAGTCGCGCGAGTGCCAGTCGCTCCTCGAACGGGCACTCGACCTCCTTGTGTCCCGGGTCGTCGCTGACGAGAACCAGCAGCTTGTCGAGGTCGAACTCGTCGAGCGCGCGGCGTGCGAGCTCCACGTGCCCGTAGTGCGGCGGGTTGAACGCGCCGCCGAAGAGGCCGATCACTCGAAGACCAGCGTCTCGTCGCCGACTTCGATCTCGTGTCCCTTCCGGGCGCCGGCGGAGCGAAGCGCGCGCTCGAGCTCTTCGCCTTCGGGGGCGCGGCCCGTCACGCGGAAGCCGCGATCGGTCCGCAGGATCCGGTATGCGCGCGACGGAGCTTTCGGGCGGTAGACGAGGAACTCCGCGAGCTCTTCCGCCCCCTCCTCGACCGGCAGGGGCTCGGGCGCGGGCGGGATCAGCTCGAACAGCGCCCGCTTCAGCTCCTCGATCCCCTGGCCCGTCACGCACGAGACCGCGAACACACGCAGCACGCGCGGGTCGTCGAGCGGGAACGAGGGTGGCTCGGGGAGCAGGTCGATCTTGTTCAGCACGACGACCTGCGGCCGCCCGTCGAGCCCCGCGCCGTACTCCCGCAGCTCGCGGTCGATCGTGCGGAAGCTCGTCTCGATGTCTCCCGTCGCGTCGATCACGTGGATCAGCAGCCGCGCCCGCTCCAGGTGCGCAAGGAACTCGTGCCCGAGCCCGACGCCTTCGCTCGCGCCTTCGATCAGGCCGGGGACGTCCGCGACGGTGAGCTGCCGTCCGTCCGGCGACTCGACCGTCCCGAGCACCGGTGCGACGGTCGTGAAGGGATAGTCGGCGACCTTGGGCTTCGCGTTCGAGATCCGGCGGAGCAGCGACGACTTCCCCGCGTTCGGGAGCCCGACGAGCGCTGCGTCCGCGAGCAGCTTCAGCCGTAGCTCGATCGTCGCCTCCTCTCCGGGGAGTCCCGTCTCGGCGAAGCGCGGCGCCTGCCGCGTCGGCGTCGCGAACCTCCGGTTGCCGCGTCCACCCGCACCGCCGCGCGCGATCACGACGCGCGCGCGCGGGTGCGCGAGGTCCGCAAC
Source organism: Gaiellaceae bacterium (assembly GCA_036000665.1). Lineage (GTDB taxonomy): Bacteria > Actinomycetota > Thermoleophilia > Gaiellales > Gaiellaceae > JACCTU01. The sequence continues at coordinate 14,108 of DASYUZ010000134.1, read as the reverse complement.
GAGCTGGCCGTCCTCGTCGAAGACCTGGGTGCCGACGGGCACGTGGAGCTCGGCGGTCTCGCCGCTCGCGCCCGTGCGGTTCGAGCCACCGCCGCTGCCCCCGCGCCCGCCCGTGAAGCGCTGGTTCGGGCGAAAGCGCGAGAGGTCCCGCAGGTCTGGATCGGCGACGAGCACGACGTCGCCGCCCTCGCCGGCATCGCCGCCGTCGGGGCCGCCCTTGGGGACGTACTTCTCCCGCCGGAACGAGAGCGCGCCGTCACCGCCGCGGCCCGCCTGCACGTGAATGCGGGCCCGATCGTGGAACATCGCGCTCGCTTACGCGACGTCGACGAAGCGGCGCTCGCCGCTGCGGCGGAACGTGGCGACACCGTCGCGCGTGGCGAAGATCGTGTCGTCGCGGCCGAGCCCCGTCCCGTCACCGGCGCGGAAGCGGGTGCCGCGCTGGCGCACGAGGATCATCCCGGCCCTCACGGTCTGGCCGTCGAAGATCTTCACGCCGAGCATCTTCGGATTCGAGTCGCGGCCGTTCCGCGACGAACCGAGTCCCTTCTTGTGCGCCATCTAGCTTTTCGCCTCCTTCGCCGCGAGCGCGGATTCGAGCGCCGCGATCGCTCCCTTGCGTGCGCCGTGATCGCGCTCAAACGTCAGCGCGGCCTCGAGCTGGGGCCGCCGCCACCCCGGCGCGGCCTCGGCGATCTGCGCGACGGTCAGCTCCTCGTAGCCTCTCGGCATGCCTGCGGGCCGCTCCGGCTGCTTCGGCGCGGCCGGCTTCTCGGCCGCCGGCTTCTCTGCCGCCGGCTTCTCTGCGGCAGGCTTCTCCGCCTTCGCGGGCGCGGCCGGTGCGCGACCGCTCCCGAGCTTCTCGATCTCGAGCTCGGTCAACGCGGCGCGGAAGCCGGTCTTGCGGCGGTAACCCGTCCGTCGCTTGTACTTGCCGATGTGGACCTTCTCGCCCCTGACGTGTCCGACCACGCGGGCCGTGACGCTGAACCCCTTGGGAACGAGCTCCGTCTTGCCGTTCTCGGCGACCAGCAGCGCCTGGGGATGGAAGGTCTTGCCCTCCTCCTGCGCGATGCGGTCCACAAGCAGACGCGCGCCTTCCTGAACGCGGTATTGCTTGCCACCGACTGAAATGATCGCGGAAAGTGTCATAGCGTTGAAAACGCGGGCCTGGACCCGCGGCCGCGAAGTGTAGCCAACGACGATCGTAAACCGGCTTACGCCACGCTCTCGGTCGGCGCGTCCGCGTCGCCGACGGCGGCGGGCGTCCCGGCAGGCTTGCGGCGCCTGCGTCCGCCGCGCGAGCCTCGGCGTGTCTTCTTCTTGGGCTTGGGCGCAGCCTCATCGCCTTCCGGCGCTTCGGCCTCGGCGGCGACCGGTTCCTCCTCCGAGTCCGCGGGCTCCTCGTCCAGCTCGCGGTCCGGCAGGTGGATCTTGGGTACCTCGGCCGCCTCCGCGGGCTCGTCGCCGTTCGCGGGCGCACCTGCCGTCGCGGGCTTGCGCCGGCGGCGGCCGCCCCGTGAGCCGCGGCGCGTCTTCTTCTTCGGCGCCGGGGCTTCCTCGCTCACTTCCGGCTCCTCGGCCACGGCTACGGCCTCGGCCTCCTCATCAGCTTCCTCGGCCTCCTCTTCGGCCTCCGCGGCCTTCGCAGCGGCGGGCTTCGGCGCCTCGGCCTTCTTCTTCGCGCGCGGCGCGCGCGTCGGCTTCTCGGCCTCGCGCTCGGCCGTGATCGGGCTCTCGGGCGCGGCCTCCTGGACGAGGGTCGCGTACGCGATGCCGTCGAGCACGCGGGCGATCCGCACGTTCACCCTCTTGCCGACCAGCTTGGCCGCTCCCGCGACCGAGACCGCGAGCCCGTCGACCTTCGCGATCGCGGCCGTCGGGTCGTGCAGGCCGACCTCGACGAGCTTGACCTCGGACTCCGTGCCCTCCGCGACCGGCGACACGGGCTGGAGCTTCGCGAGCGTCCCCTCCTCGACCACCGCGAAGTGGTCGTTATGGAGGCCGTCCTTCAGCTCGAAGAAGAAGCGCGTCTTCGTCGCGGCCTCGATCTCTTCGAGCCGAGAGGCGCCGGGGCCGATCAGGATCGTGCCCGGCTTCGCGGCGACCTCGATGCGGAACGCCTTCGTGCGCGGCTTCGACGCGGCAAGCGTGCGCAGCTTCCGCTCGAGCTCGACCGCGGCCGTGGTCTCGGAGACGACGATGCCGTCGCCGCCGCAGGTCGGACACTTCTTGGTCAAGATCTCGCGCGGGCCGTCGGTGACGTTCTGCCGCGTCATCTCGACGAGGCCGAGCGGAGAGATCTCGACGACGTACGTCTTCGTCCGGTCGCGCTCGAGCTCGGCCCGCAGCGCTTCTTCGACCGCCGCGCGGTTCGCCGGGTTCGCCATGTCGATGAAGTCGATGACGATGATCCCGCCGATGTCGCGCAGGCGCAGCTGACGCACGACCTCCTTCACCGCCTCGAGGTTGTTCTTCGTGATCGTGTCCTCGAGCCGGGCGTTCGTGTTCTTGCCGCGCCCGCCGACGAAGCGGCCGGTGTTCACGTCGATGACGGTGAACGCCTCGGCGTAATCGAACACCAGGTAGCCGCCGGACGGCAGGTCGACGCGCCGGTTCAGCGTGGAGCGGATCTCCGCGTCGACGCCGAACGTCTCGAAGAGCGGCTCCTTCTCCTTGTAGCGCTCGACGCGCTCGACCATGTGCGGCGAGGTCTTCTTCAGGTAGCCGACGATGCGCTTGTACGCGGTGTCGTCGTCGACGAGCGCGCGGTCGAAGTCGTCCGTGAAGAGGTCGCGCGTGACGCGCAGCGGCAGCTCGGACTCCTGGTAGACGAGCGCCGGCGGCTTCGCGTTCTTCGCGCGCTCCTGGATCGACTTCCAAAGGCGCTGCAGGAAGACGAGGTCGCGCTCGACGTCCTCGGCCGATGCACCTTCGGCGGCGGTGCGCACGATCACGCCGCCCTCCTTCACCTTCAGCGCCTTGACGATCTCCTTCAGGCGGTTGCGCTCGTCGTCTTCCAGCCGGCGCGAGACGCCGAGGCCTTCGCCGAAGGGCACATAGACGACGAAGCGGCCGGGCAGCGAGATCTCGGTCGTGAGCCGCGCGCCCTTCGACTTCATCGGGTCCTTGACCGCCTGGACGAGCACCTGCTCGCCGCGCTTGATCAGGTCCTGGATCTTGCGCCCGTGGCGCTTGCCCTCGAGCTCGGGGACGACGATCTCGTCGACGTAGAGGAACCCGTTCTTCTCGAGCCCGATCTCGACGAACGCGGCCTCCATCCCGGGCAGGACGTTGTCGACCGTGCCGAGATAGATGTTGCCCGCGATCGAGCGGCGCTCCGGCCGTTCGAGGTACACCTCTGCGGGCCGGTCGTCCTCGAGGATCGCGACGCGCTGCTCGCCGACATCGACCTCGACGAGGAGCTCGCGCTTCGCTTTCGGCAGCGGAGCGCGCTTCGCCGGCGCGCGGCGACGCGTCTGCGCGCGGCGCTCGCGGCGCTGCGAGCGCACTTCCTCGGGCTTCTTTTTTCCGGCGGGCCTGGGCTTCGGCTCGGCCTTGGGCTTGGCAGGCGCCTCGGCCGTGGCTACCGGCGCGGTCGGCTTCTTGCGGCCCTTCCCGCCGCGGCTGCCGCGCTTGCGCCTCGGGCGGGTCAGATCCTCGGTTGCCGTCCCGCCCTCGGAGGCGGGCGCTGGGATTACGTCTGGAAGCGGCTCGGGAGCGGCTGCCGCAGGGAGGGGCGCCTGCTCCGGCTGTCGTTTACGGCGGAACCAGGAAAGTGGCAAAGAGTTTCTCCTTGTACAGCGCGCGGCCAAACGTCGGCCGTCGCCTTCGGCCGGGGCGCGCGCTCGATGGTCAGAAGCGAAAACTGGTGCATGACTAGCCCCAGGGTACCAGCGGCTCTCCGGCTGCCGGTCCGTCCGGGCCCGGACCTACCCTTCCCGCCGTGAGCAACCGGGAGGTGCCTGGCATGAGCACGATGGAGGAACCCTGGGAGCTGCTCTTGATCGAGGAAGCCGACGCCTGGTTCGAGTACCTCGAGGCGACCACGGGTCAGTCCGAGCTGCGCTACCAGGAGGTCGAGCCGTGGGCCTGGGCGCGCCTGAGCCAGCGGCTACGCGCGGTCCGAGCGCGCCGTGCCAAGCTCCGGCCCGCCACCGCCGCGTGAAGACCGTGCCTCGAAGTAGCGCATAGCCGTCTCGCCGAGCGCACGGGTGCCGGCGTAGGCGATCCCGCCCTTGACCGCCCAGCCGGCAACCGGGACGACCCCGAGTGCCTGCCGCGCCAGGGCGCGGAGGCCGAGGCCGCCCGCCACCACACCGAGAATCTCCGGCACCCGCTCTGCGTCGATCTCCTGCCCGTACGCAGCCGCCAGGCGCAGCACGAGCCGGAGCTGGTTGATCGTCAGCACCGGGAAGTCGACACCCGGGATGAAGACCGCCGCGCCGATGATCGCGTTCTGGCGCGCGACCTTGGCGATCATCGCGTCCGCGATGCCGCGCCGGAGCACCGGGAGGCGCGCAGCGAGCGGCACGGCTTCCGCGTCGAGCTTCACGCCGAGCAGCCGCCCGAGCTCCTCGAGCGGAAAGCCCTCACCGGGGCGGAGCGGGAGGATGTCCGTCGCGTAGACGTACGGGATCGGCGTGCGCGGGTCGGGGCCGAGCGCGACGATGGGGACGCCTGCTGTGTCGGCCGCGCGGAGCGCACGTTCGTCTTCGTCCGTCGGCTCTCCCGCGAGCACGTAGACGAGGGCGGCCGCGTCCTCGAGCGCGCCGAGCCCGGCCTCGCGGACCGCTGTCGCGTCGCCGCCTCGCACGAGCTCGCGCCGCAACGCGTCCGCGAGCGAGCGTGCTCCGGCGACGACGAGCGGCTTCGCGCCGGACGTCGTCTCGCGCAGCTCCCGCACGAGCTTGTAGACCGCGAGCGGCGCAAGCGGCAGCTTTGGGCGGGCCACTAGCGCTTGCGTCCGCGAGCGTGGATCGCCTGCAAGACGCCGATCGCCAGCAGGTTCGTCACGAGCGACGAGCCGCCGACGCTCACGAACGGCAAGGGGATTCCGGTCACCGGCGCCATGCCCATCGTCATGCCGATGTTGACGAAGATCTGGAAGAGGAGCCCGAGGACGAGCCCGCCGCTGACGATCGCGGTGTACGGGTCGGAGGCATAGGTGACAATGCGCAGCCCTCGCCAGACGACGAGCAGGTAGAGCAGGAGGAGGAGCGCCGCACCGAAGAATCCGCGCTGCTCCGCGAGTGACGCGAACGCAAAGTCGGTCGCGTGCTCGGGGAGGTAGTCGAGGTTCGTCTGCGTCGCGTTCTCGACGCCGCGCCCGCGCAGGCCGCCGGCGCCGATCGCGAGGATGGACTGCTCGACGTTGTAGCCCGCCCCTTGAAGCTCGTTCTCGCGGTTCACGAACGCGGTCAGGCGCTTCATCTGGTACGGCTCGAGGACGTCCACGCCGACCACGGACGGCAGGAGCCAGACGACGGAGCCAGCGAGCACGACGATGAGCGCGAGCAGCGCGCCGAGATGCAGCCAGCGCGCACCGACGACAAAGAGCATCCCCCCGAGCGCGGCGCAGTAGACGAGCGAGGTGCCGACGTCCGGCTGGAAGAAGACGAGCAGCGTCGGGACGGCGGTGAGGCCGATCGCGCCGAGCACGGTCTGCACCTCGCCGAGCCGCCGCGCCCGCTCGGCGAGGAAGCCGCCCACGGCGAGCACGACGAGCAGCTTTACTAGCTCGGAGGGCTGGAACTGGAACGAGCCGAGCGAGATCCAGCGCTGCGAGCCGCGCGCCTCGGCGCCGAACGGGAAGACGATCAGCAGCAGCGCGAGCGTCGCGCCGTAGAGGTAGCGCCACCAGCGGCGGTAGAGATCCGGGTCGAGGAACGAGACGCCGATCAGCGCCAGGCCGCCCACGGCCGCGTACGCGCCCTGGCGGATCACGTAGTAGTGCGGTGCGCCCGCGACGTCGTCCTGGGTGATCCCGGTGATCAGGTGCAGGCCGTACGCGATCAGGCCCGCGACTCCGCCGAGGAGCAGCCAGTCGAAGCGGCGCGCGATCGTGCGGGCGTCGGTGGCCTCGAAGCGGCGAGGGCGCGCGCCGGCGCGGCGGGAGCCTGCGTATTCGATCGCCACGCTAGTCGGTCTCCGAGCTGGAGACAATCGACGTCAGGCCCCCGTCGACGCCGAAGTACTTCTCGAACACCTCGCGCGCGGCGGGGGCCGCCGACGTGCCGCCGTGGCCGCCGTTCTCGATCAGCGCGCAGACGACGAGCCGTGGATCGTCCGCCGGGCCGTAGCCGCACCACCACGCCTGGTCGAACATGCGCTTGTACTCGGTGGACCACTTCTCCGCGGTGCCCGTCTTGCCGGCGATCGCTTCAGGGAACGAGCCGAAGACGCCGGTCGACGTGCCGTTCGGGTCGTGCGTCGCACGGTAGAGCCCGTCGCGTACGACCTGGAGAGCGCCCGGCGAGACGTCGAGCTTCTCAGGCGCCGGCTGCGTCGGATGCGGGACGATCGACAGGTCGCCGGGCCCCTCGACGTCCTTGAACAGGTGCGGCATGACGAGCCAGCCGCCGTTCGCGACCAGCGCGTAGAAGCGCGCCATCTGCAGTGGCGTCGCGAGCATGTCCTTCTGCCCGATCGCGAGCTGGATCGAGTCGCCCGGCTTCCAGAGCTTGTCGATCGGGTTCTTGAAGGTGTGCTCGCGCCAGAGGGGGGTCGGGACGAGCCCGGTCTCCTCCGGCCCGATCTCGATCCCGGACTTCTTGCCGAACCCGAATCGCCGCGCCCATTCCTGCAGCGGCGACGTCTGGAGCTCGTAGAAGCGGGCGCCGAGCTCGTAGAAGTACGTGTCGCACGAGCGCGCGAGCGCCTCGGGCATCGTCAGTCCGACGTTGACGTACGGGTCCCAGTTCTTGAACTCGTAGTTGACGCCGTTCTCGCCGTGGAACACGTACACGGGTATGCACGGGATCGGTCCGTACGGGGAAACGCCGATGTGCACCTCCTCGAGCGCAGCAACGGCCGTCACGGGCTTGAACGTGGAGCCGGGGGGATAGATCCCCGAGATCGCGCGGTTGAGGCCCGGGTAGTTGCGGAGCTTCGCGACGTTCCGATCGAGCAGCGGCTTCAGGCAACAGAAGTTCGGCCGAACGAAGACGTTGGGGTCGAACGTCGGGCTCGAAGCCAGCGCGAGGATCTCGCCGGTGTGCGCGTCGAGTGCGACGATCGCGCCGCCGTTGGCGTTCCAGCAGCCGTAGCACTCGGAGTTGCGCGCGATCTGGATCCCGTGCGCGAGCGCCGTCTCGGCCGCCTGCTGGAGCCCGGCGTCGATCGTCAGCGTGACGTCGTTCCCAGGCCTCGCGTCGCTCAACGGTGTGATGTCGCCGCGCGGCGTGCCGAGCGAGTCCACGCGGAGGCGCTGCACGCCGGGGACGCCGCGGAGGTACTTGTCGAACGCGGCCTCGACGCCCGCCTGGCCGATCTTTTCCCCCGGATCGATGCCCGCGTACCGGCGCTGGTCGAGCTGCTCGGGGCTGATCTCACCGACGTGGCCGAGCACGTGAGCTGCGAGCGTGCCGTAGGGGTACTCGCGCAGCCACGAGCCGACGAGCATCACGCCCGGGAAGTCGCGCTTGCGCTCGCTCAGGTACATGACCTCCGCGCGGGTCAGGTCTGCTTTGACGATCACTGGGTTGAGGGGGTCGTGCGCGCGCTTGTCGACGTCGCGCGCGATCTTGTTCACCGGCACGTGCACGACCCTGGCGAGCCGCTTCAGCATCTGGTAGCGGCGCCTGTCCGGCAGGTCCGCGGGCCAGAGCTGGAGGGCCGTGCCCTCGACGTTGCCGACCAGCACGCGGCCCTCGCGGTCGCGAATCACGCCGCGACGCGCCTCGATGCGCATCGTCCGCAGCTGGTTGTTCTGCGCAGCACGCAGGTACTGCTCGCCCGAGAGCACCTGCAGGGCCCAGAGGCGCAGGAAGAGCACCGCGAAGACGCCGAGCGCGAGCGCGCCGAGGATCCCGAGCCGGAGCGCGAGCTTCGGCGTCATCCGGTACGGCCCCACCACGCGCGGGTCCGGCGGGAGGAAGCTCGTCGGGCGCCGCTTGCTAGCCAAGGAGCCGCACCTCCGGTGACCATTCGGGGCGCCCCAGGATCCGGCGGACGACCGCGTACACGGGGACCGTCAGGAGCAGGTTGAGGAGCGCGCCGGGCACGAGCGAGTCGAGCATGACGAGGCGCGCGTCGACGGGGTCTCCGAGGACGATGTGGAGCGCGAGCGCGCCGGCCGCGTAGAGGATCGTGATCACTCCGACCGACAGGAGCGGCGCATGCGAGCGGTCGCGGCCCGTCGTCTCGCCGTAGCGCCCGATCCAGTAGCCCGCGATCGTGAGCAGGAACGACGTTTCGCCGATGCGCCCCAAGTACGCCGTGTCGAGCAGGAGCCCGACGAAGAAGCCGGCGAGCGCGCCGACGATCGCGCCGCGCAGGAGCGAGATCGCGACGAGCGTGACGAGGACGAGGTCCGGTGTTCCTCCCGCGATGTGGACCGAACCCACGATCGAGACCTGCAGCATCGCCGCGACGAAGAGCAACCCGGCCGCCTTCAGCGCGTCGATCGTCATCGCACGAGCACCGTGACGGCGTACAGGTTCGAGAAGTCGACGCTGGCCGCGAGCTGGATCTGCTTGAACGGCTCCGTGTCGGTGTTGGCCGCGCTCGTGACGACGCCGATCGGGATCCCGCGCGGGAAGAGCGACGGCAGCGGGCCCTCGCGCGACCCTGCGGTGGCGATCACGTCGTCGGGGTGGACGTCCTTCGCCTTCGGGACGCGTTCGAGCGACAGCGAGCCGCCTTCTGCGGACTGGACGAGACCCGTCGCGCCCGAGTTGACGTCGTACGCCGACACCGCGCTCGACTCGTCTGTGAGCAGGGTCACCTTCGCCGTGCGCGCCGTGACACCCGTGACCACGCCGACGAGCGTGCCGCGCGCCAGCACGGGCGCCTGTGGGCGGATGCCCGCGGTCGAGCCGGCGGCGATGACGACGGTGCGCTCGAACTGCTGCGACGGGTAGGTGAGGACGCGCGTGTTCACCGAGCGGAAGTCCTCCAGGCCCGGGAGATCCTGGTAGAGGAGCTGTTCTCTGAGCTCGGCGTTCTCCTGCGCAGCCGTCTGATTCTCGATCGCGTCCGCACGCGCTTCCGCGAGCTGCTTGCGCAGCTTCTCGTTCTCCGATTTCGCGCTGAGCAGCCCGTCGAACCAGCCGTAGAGATCGCGGAACGGCCGCGCCACGCGCTCGGCCCCGACCTCGAAGGGTCGGAGTGCCGTCGCCCCCACTCCTTGCCCGTCGTGCAGCGGTCCGTCGCCGGACTCACGGAAGTAGATCGAGAGCAGGGCGAGCGAGAGCACGACGAGAACGCCCACCACGACGCGGCGCCTCGTCGCGCTGCGGGCTCGGGAGGGGAACGGCGCGGCGACGCGCTGGACGGCAGGCCGGTCCAGCACCGCCAGACGGGCGGTTCGGTTTCGAGGCACGAGCTGGAGTCAGAGCCTAGCGCCCTCGCGGGCCGGCGTTCTAGCGCCGATGATTGTTGCGACGGGCACGAGCGGAGCGGTGGATGACCTCGAACTCCTCGAGGCTCCGCCCCGAGCCGACAGCCACGCAGGTCAGCGGGCTCTCGGCGAGATGCACCGGCATCAGCGTCTCGTGGCGCAGTCGGTCGTCCATGCCGGTCAGGAGGGCGCCCCCGCCTGCAAGGACAATCCCGCGGTCCATGATGTCCGCGGCGAGCTCGGGCGGGGTCTTGTCGAGCGTCGACTTGATCGCGTCGATCAGCTGGCTGACCGGGTCGTCGAGGGCGGTGCGGATCTCCTCCGAGGTGAGGATGACCGTCTTCGGCAGGCCGGTCATCAGGTCGCGCCCGCGGACCTCGGCCTGGACCTCGTCCTTGAGCGGGAACGCGGAACCGATCTCGAGCTTGATCTCCTCGGCCGTCTGCTGGCCGATCAGGAGCTTGTACTCCTTCTTGATGTGGTTGACGATCGCCTCGTCCATCTCGTCGCCGCCGACGCGCAGCGACTGGCTGACGACGATGCCGCCGAGTGAGATCACCGCGACCTCGGTCGTGCCGCCGCCGATGTCCACGATCATGTTCCCGGTCGGCTCGGCGACGGGCAGTCCCGCGCCGATCGCGGCGGCCATCGGCTCCTCGATCAGGTACGCCTGACGCGCGCCCGCGGAGAGCGTCGCCTCCTCCACCGCGCGCTTCTCGACGCCCGTCACGCCCGACGGCACGCACACCACGACGCGGGGATGTGCGAAGCGATGCTGGTGCACCTTTTGGATGAAGTGGCGCAGCATCTGCTCCGTGACGTCGAAATCGGCGATCACGCCGTCCTTGAGCGGGCGGATGGCGCTGATCGACCCAGGCGTCCGGCCGAGCATGCGCTTCGCTTCGACGCCGACGGCGTGGACCTCGCCCGAGCGCTGGTCGATCGCGACGACGGACGGCTCGGAGAGCACGATTCCACGCCCACGGACGTAGACGAGGGTGTTCGCGGTGCCGAGGTCCACGGCCATGTCGCGGCCGCCGAAGCCGGTGAGAGAGTTGAGGACGCCCATTGCGAGCCGCGCCGAGTCTACCGCGATGAGCCGGAAATGCCCTCGAACGCGAAACGGGCGATCTTCTTGAGCGCGTTCCCCGGCGCTCGGGCGGACCAGATTGTGGTCGTGCCGCTCTCGCGCTGGACGCAGGGCCGCTCCTGCCCCGGAGGCGGGCAATCGACCCATCGCCGGGTCACGACGTCGGAGGAGAAGGCCAGCCGCGCGCCGTCGAAATCGAGGGCGCCATGGAGACGCGCCGGACGGCGAAAACGCGCGACGACGCGTCCGTGGCCACGGAGGTCGGAGAGCATGACGGCCCCTGTGCGCACGTACGCGACGCGCGCGCGAGCGATCCTGACCGCACCGGAGACCTGCGTTGCAATCACGTGCGGCTGTGGGCTCTCCGGCGAGACCCAGAAGAGGCGGCCGCCTGCGATCACGGCGAGCGTGCCGTCGGACTGCACGTCGAACGACAGCGGCTTCGCGCTGACACCGTCCCCGACGCGCACCGAGACGACGGGGTGATTGCGATCGCGGTCGACGACCGTAAGGCGTCCGTTCCAGTCCGTGCTCCACGCGATGAAGCGGCCGGCGAGGCGCAGGCCTGCGCAACAGGCCTCGCGCAGTGCGACGGTGCGGAACACAGCCCTCTTGGGCGGCGTCGATGTCGTCTGCACGAATGTCGTGACGCGTTCGCGCTCGCAGTCGAGTGCGTCGTACGCAACGAACGAAGTCGTTCTCGTCCAGGCGAGATCGAGTCCCGGCTCCGAGAACGGGAAGGCACATTTCCGCGCCGCTGCGATCGGGCGGAACGGTCCAGTGCGGGGGCCGAGCGCGAAATCCGTCAGCGTTGGGCACGCGACACCAGGCTGCGCCGGGCAGCCCGGGTACGACCGCTCGAACGCGAGCAATGGACCGGAGCCGACGAGACCGCGACCCGCGTTTGTCGTCTTGCTGCGGAAGACGACCTTCGTGCCCTGATCAGGTCGCCAGAGCCGCAGCACGCTCGCGGCGCCGTCGTTTTCCGACCAGGCGACGCCGTCGCCCGCAAGCACCGGTCCTGCGAGCAGGAGCCTGGATGCTTCCTGCTGGACAGGCGCTCCCGCCGCTGCGGGAAGCGTGGCAGCCAGCGCGGCCGCGATCGTCGTCAGCGGGTGCGGAACGCGAAGCGTCTCGTCACCTCCGTCTCGGGGGTCGTCACCGTGATCGTCCCGGTAGCGCGGGCGTTCCGGGCAGCTGCGCGGAGGACCCCGGTGCAGATCGCTCGGCCTGCGAGGATGCGCCACTGCTCGAACGTCACCCGGATGCGTGATCCGGTCGCGCGACAGACGACCATCGCGAGAGCGGCACCCGTAACGGCGACGGAGACGCGTACGCGCGTTCCCACCCGGGATCGCGCCGGGCTGACGCGCGGCGTTCCCACGCGGAGCGCCGCCGCCCTCGCCACGAGCGGCGGGACCGGCGTCGCGAACACACCTTGGTGAAAGCGGCCGTCGAAGGGAGCGGACGCGGCCGCGAACACCGGCACTGCGACCCCTCCTGCGACGAAGGACGTCGAGATGTAGTCGCCGAGGAAGCGGCCGCCGCTCGTCGACGGGTAGGCGCTGAGCGGTTGCGCGGACGCGAGCGCCTGAGGGGCACTCCACGTACGACCTCCGGTTGACGACGAAACGAAATACGGCTGCACAGCGCAGTTCTGCTCTATGCAATCTCTCGGTGTGAGGATCGAGAACGCGAGCGCCAGCCGCGTCGCTCGGCCACGCGTCGACGCATCAACGGCGAGGCCGGGCACGAAATGGTTCAGCCCGTCGAGCTCGGGCGACGTCGGCACCCGGCGCGTTCGTGACCACCTCCGTCCGTCGCGCGACGACGCGAGCACGATGTCGTTGGGCGCGTCGCCGGCACAGCCGTCGCGGAAGCGGCAATCGTGCCAGGCGACGTAGATCGTGCCCGCCGCATCCAGCTCGGCAGACGGAAGCGCGGGCGCCCGCATCCCCGGCACCCGGGCGGGCCGCAGAGCGCTGACCGCCACGGGAGCGCTGAGCGAGGTGCCGCCGTCGGTCGAGCGCACCGCCGCGACGCCGCGCTCGGTCTCGTAGACGATCACGAGTGCTCCGTCGGGGCGAACGAGCGGCTGCCAGCCGGAGCCGCGAATGTCGGCGAACGTCGCCGCGTGGCTCCAGGTCAGGCCGCCGTCGGAGGAAGTCGCGACCTCGAGCGCCGCTCCTTCGCCCGTCCACGCGACATAGCAGCGACCAGCGAAGCGGCTCGCCGTGCCGTTGTCGCAGACGATCCAGTTCTTGTCGTGCCCAAAGCGGCCTTCGTCGGGAGCGGCGACGATCGGCGGGCTCCAGGAGAGGCCGTCGTTCGAGCGGCTGACGACGAGCGACGTCGACGGTTCGGTTCGACCGACGTCGCGGAGCGCGAGCACGTTGGCGAGGAAGGCGCCGTGCACGCGGTCGTAGGCGACGGCGGGGTCGGACACGCGTGAGAACGGTCCGGGAACCGGGGCTGCAACCGTCAGCGCAGGCAGCACGCCCGAAGTCCACGTGGCGCCGGCGTCCCGCGAGGTAGCCCAGCCGATGCCGGATGCGCCGCCGGTCGGGAACCGACCGACCTGGAAGGCGGCGACGATCGTGTTCCCGAACGAGATGCTGTCCGGCTCGACGGCCGTCTCGTGCTGGCCGGGGCCCACCACGATCGGATGGACGGAGATCTGGCGCGGCGGGCCCACGTCTGCCGCCCCGAGTGCCGGCAACAGCGCGGCCACTCCGGTGACCGCCGTCGCAAGGAGAGCGAATCGCGGACGCACGTCATGCTTCTAGACGTCCTCCCCGGCGAAAAGTAGGACGCTCTATCTAGCCGAAGCCGTACACGCCGGCGAAGCGCTCGGCGAGCAGCCGTACGAGCAGGGTCGCGGGCAGGCCGACGACGTTCAGATAGTCGCCCTCGAGCTCCTCGACAAGGGAGCCGCCGAGGCCCTGGATGGCGTAGGCGCCCGCGCGCCCCTCCCATTCGCCGCTGGCGACGTAGTGGGCGATGTCGCGCGGCGTGAGGGCCCGAAACTGGACTCGGGTCGCCTCGTGGTCGACGACCTGCCAGGCCGGCGTGAGCAGGCAGAGGCCGGAGACGACCATGTGCGTCTCGCCCCCGAGCTTGTCGAGCATCTCGGCCGCGTCCTCGGCGGTCTCGGCCTTGCCGTAGATCCGCCCGCCGAGCACGACGGCAGTGTCGACGCCGAGTACCGGACGCTCGCCGGCCTCGTCCGCCACAGAGCGCGCCTTGCCCTCCGCGTGCGTCTTCACGAGCTCGACGGCGTCAGCCTCCGAAGAGTCGCGCTCCTGGTAACGCGGCTCGACGGCGTCGAAGGGGATCTGCAGCTGCTCGAGGATCGCGCGCCGCTGCGGCGACGTGGACGCGAGCAGGATCGGCGGCGCGGGCGGCGCGCTCACGATCGCTTGCGCGCCACCCAGATCTCCTCGGCGGGCCACTTCC
>DASYUZ010000133.1:0-6732 GCA_036000665.1 Gaiellaceae bacterium | reverse complement strand
TGCCTCGAGCACGGTCGACCGCATCATCGACGTCTTCCCGCCCGAGCAGCAGGAGCAGGTGCGCATGCAGATCGCGGGCTCGCTGCAGGGCGTCGTCACGCAGACGCTGATTCCGACGGCCGACGGCGCGGGCCGCGTCGCGGCGCTTGAGATCCTGCTGCCCGACGACGGCACGCGGAACCTGATCCGCCAGGGCAAGGTCGAGCAGGTCTACACGATCATGCAGACCGGAACGCAGAAGGGCATGCAGACGATGGAGCAGGCGCTCTCCGAGCTGACGCTTCGTCACGTGATCACGCTGGACGCCGCGATCTCGCGCTCCAGTCGCCCCGACCAGCTGCTCGGGCTGCTCGAGCGCGCCGGCTTCGACACGAGCGCCGCGCACGCGCAGGAGCAGTCGCAGCACGCCGACCAGCAGCCGCCGCTCGCCGGTGGTCTGCGCGTCGCGGAGGGCTAGGCCGTGGTCGACTGGAAGAAGGAGATTTCGTTCGGCGGCGGCAAAAACGACGACGACGGGTCCGCCGAGGAGTCGGGCGAGCAGACGTCGGTCTGGAAGAAGGAGCTCAGCTTCGGCCGCAAGAAGGAGCCGAAGGAGCCGAAGGAACCGAAGCAGCCGAAGGCGGAAAAGCCCGCGAAGCCGAAGAGCGAGACCTCCATGTGGAAGAAGGAGATCTCATTCGGGCGCAAGCCGAAGGATGCGGCACCCCTGCCCGACCCGGAGCTCGAGCCCGCGCTCGAGCTCGAGGAGCAGCCGGCTGCGATGGAGCTCGTCCAGGCCTACGTGCCCGCGGCCGCGCAGGTCGTCGAAGCGCCGACGGAGATTTCCGCTGCGCCCGAGCCCGAGCCGACGATCGAGCTCGTCGTGCCGGAACCGGAGCCTGAGCCCGTCGCAGCTCCCGAGTTCGTGCTCGTGACCGAGGAGCCGATCGCCGAAGCGGCCGCCCCACCGGAGCCGGAGATCGTCGACCTCACGGCGCCCGAACCGCCTCCCGCAGTCGCTCCCGCTCCCCCGCCGATCGCCGCCGTACCCGAGCCTGTCGTCGTGCACCCGCCCGTTTCCGCCGCGGAGCTACCGCCCGTCGTGGACGAGCAGGAGCCAGACGCCGAGGAGAAGGTGCCGTTCTACAAGCGAGAGCTCTCGTTCGGCAAGAAGGAGAAGGCGCCGAAGGAGTCCAAGCAGAAGAAGCAGAAGAAGCAGAAGGAGCCGAAGGCGGAGAAGCCGGCGAAGGCCGACAACCCCGAGAAGGCCGCGAAGCCGAAGCGCGAGCGCCGCTCGCTCTCGATTCCGCGCCCTGCACCGCGCGCGCAGCGCAGCGGCAAGCTCCCGAAGCGGCTCGTCGGCCTGAAGATCGGCGCGTCGCAGCTCGCCGCGGCGACGGTCGCGAACAACGGCCACTCGGAAGTCGTGCAGGTCGCGCGTGAGGACCTCGAACCGGGCATCGTGTCCGCGGGCGAGCTCCGCGAGCCGGACCTCCTCGCCGACGCGCTCAAGGAGTTCTTCCGCAAGCACAAGCTGCCGAAGCGCGGCGTGCGCCTGGGCATCGCAACGAACCGCATCGGCGTCCGCACGCTCGAGATCGCCGGCATCAACGATCCGAAGCAGCTCGCCAACGCGATCAGGTTCCGCGCGCAGGAAGCGCTGCCGATCCCGATCGACGAGGCGGTGCTCGACTACCACGTGCTGAGCGAGTCGACGAACGCGGACGGCGAGAACGTCCGCAAGATCCTGCTCGTCCTCGCGTACCGCGACCTGATCGACCGCTACGTGTCCGCGTGCAAGAAGGCAGGCATCCAGCTCGTCGGGATCGACCTCGAGGCGTTCGCGCTCCTGCGCGCGCTCGCGGCTCCCCGCGAGGAGGCGGTTGCGGCGCAAGCGGCGCTCGTCGCCGTCACGGTCGGCTACGACCGCACGACCTTTGCGGTCTCGGACGGCCGCGTGTGCGAGTTCACGCGCGTGCTCGACTGGGGCGGACACTCGCTCAACGTCGCACTGGCACGCGCGCTCGATCTCGCACCGTCCGAGGTCGAGCAGATCAAGCGCGAGCTCTCGCTCGACGGCGTCGAAGTTCCGGAAGGGCTCACCGCCGAGCAGGCACAGAAGGCGCGGGAGGCGCTCACGCGGCAGGTGCAGTCCTTCGCGCGCGAGCTCGTCTCTTCGCTCCAGTTCTACCAGAACCAGCCCGGCTCTCTCGGCATCGGCGAGATCGTGCTGACCGGCGGGACCGCGCACCTCCAGGGTCTCGCGGAAGCACTCGAGAAGCTGATCGGCGTGCGCGTCCGCGTCGGCGATCCGCTGGTGCGCGTGAAGATCGCCAAGAAGCTTCGCGAGCCGGAGCAGCTCGGCTCCCTCGCCGTCGCGATCGGACTCGGGATCGAGGACTGACCGACTATGCGCGCCGTCAACCTCCTGCCCCGCGACGATGCACAGCGCCAGCGCAAGCAGCAAAACCTGCCGGCGCTCGCGTCAACGGGCGCCGTCGTGCTCGTGATCGGACTGCTCGGCGTCATGTACTTCTCGGCGAAGAGCTCTGCCGAGCAAAAAGACCTTGCACTGCAGGATGCGCAGGCGGAGCTCGCCCTGCTTCCGACGCCGGCCGACAGCGCGGCGAAGACCGCTCCGCAGCGCCAGCTCGCCGGCGAGCGGGACCAGCGCGTGAGCGCGCTCACGAGCGCAATGACCCACCGTGTCGCCTGGGACCGCGTGCTGCGCGAGATCTCACTCGTTCTCCCGGAGGATGTCTGGCTGAAGGACTTCGCGGCCACGTCGCCGCACCCCGCGAACGCGGCCCCGGCGCCCATCGCAGCGGTGGGCCAGCCGCCGACGTTGCTCACGATCAACGGGTACACGTACTCGCACGACGCGGTCGCTCGGCTGATGACGCGGCTCGCCGTGATCCCGGAGCTCCAGAACGTCTGGCTGCAGCAGAGCTCGCGTAGCGAGATCAGCGGCCGGTCGATCATCCAGTTCACCCTCAAGGCCGACGTGCGGCAGTCGGGGCCGAGCTCGTGAACGTGAAGAAGCGCAAGCTCTCGCCCGCGGCGACCGCGGCGATCGGCGCCGCCGGCGTGCTCGTGATCGCGCTCGCGGGCTGGTTCCTGCTCATCTCGCCGCAGCGCTCGCGCGCCGCCGACCTCGACAAGCAGATCGCAGACGTCGAGGCGCAGATCTCGACGGCGCGCTCGGCGCAGATGGAGGCGGCGAACTTCGAGCCCATCCGCGCGGCCGACCTCTTCCGCCTCACGAAGGCGATGCCGGCGGACAACGACATGGCCGGCGTCCTGCTCGAGCTGAGCCGCGTCGCCGGTGAGACGGGGATTGTCTTCGAGTCGATCATCCCCGGCGCGACGAGTCCCGCCGGGACGTTCCGCGTGCAGCCGATCGACGTCGTCTTCAACGGCGACTTCTACTCGCTCTCGGATTTCCTCTACCGGCTCCGGAATCTCGTCGCCGTACAGAAGGGGCGGCTGATCGCCAACGGGCGACTGTTCGCCGTCGACAAGCTGCAGTTCATCGAAGGCGACCGTGGCTTCCCGCACATCAAGGCGGTGCTGACCGTCTCCGCGTTCCTCTACGGGACCGGTCCGGTGGCCGGCGCGCCTCCGGTCGCGCCCGCCGGCTCGACGGCGACCTCCACCGACACCACGTCGACCTCGACCGGGACGACCTCCACCGACACCGCGTCGACGACCACGACTTCGAGCCCCGAGACCCCGCCGGCCGCGGGCAGCGCCGCGGGAGCGACTCCCTGATGGCGAAGAAGGTCGACCCCAAGGCGAAGGCCAAGCGCCAGAAGATGATCGCCGTCGTCGGCGGCGTGCTCCTGCTCGGCCTGCTCGCCTTCCAGGTTCCGCGGACGATGAAAATGCTGAACGCGAAGCCGCCCGCGGACCCGGTCCCGGTCGCCGCGCCGACGACCGTGCCCACCAGCGACCCGAGTGTCCTGCCGACGCCCGGCTCGGCCGGCGGCTCGACGAGCACCCCCGCGGGCTCGGCGACGAGCGGCGCCCTCACCAACTCGGACCTCGCGCCGCCGCCGCAGGCCGGCCAGCTGATCGCGTTCGGGCGCTTCTCGAGCAAGGATCCGTTCAAGCAGCAGGTCGACCAGAAGGGTCTCCAGGGTGGGGGCGCGGGCGGGCCGTCGTCGTCCTCGTCGTCGTCCTCGTCGTCGGCCTCGTCGTCCTCGTCCTCGTCCGCCGGCAGCATTCCCGCGTCCGGCGGCAGCGGCGTCGTCCAGCCGGGTGGGTCGGGCTCGGTCCCGAGCACCCCCGCCGGCTCCGCGGTCATCTCGGTCAACGGCGCAGCGGAGAAGGTCGCGGTCAAGGCCGACTTCCCCGCAGCCCAGCCGGTCTTCACGCTGGTCTCGCTGGGCGGCGGCCAGGCCAGGGTCGCGATCGCAGGCGGCGCCTTCGCCTCCGGGACTCCGACGGTGACCCTCAAGCTCGGCAAGGCCGTGACCCTCGTCAACACGGCCGACGGCACCCGCTACGAGCTGAAGCTCGTCTCCGTCGGCTAGTAGGGGCTAAGGCCTCCTCCGCGGCCTGCCGATAAAGGAATCGTGCTTTCGCGCGCCCGCACCCAGGACGGCTTCGGGCTGATCGAGCTGCTGATGTCGATGACGATGCTGAACATCGGCATCCTCGCGCTCGTCGCCGCCTTCCAGTCCGGCGCCTTCGCCCTTCAGCGGGCGAGCAAGACCTCGACCGCGGCTGCGATTGCGGACATCCAGATGGAGCGCTTCCGCGCGATGACGTACTCGTCGATCGCGCTCGACTCGAGCTCGTTCACGACCGCGCAGTCGGACACGGCCTACACCGGCGACATCGCGTACAACACCGGCGAGCTGACGCAGACGTGCACCGGGTCGCCGCTTCCGGACGAGTGCCTCCCGATCCGCACGCTGACCGGACCCGACGGCAAGCGCTACCGGATCGACACGTACATCATCAACGACAGCGTCGCCTCCGCCCGCTTGCTGAAGCGCGTGACGCTGGTGGTGCGCGACGGGAACGCGCTCTCCGGCCGTCCGCTGGCCCGGATTGCGTCAACGTTCGACCAGGCGACTGGAAGCTAATGGCCACCTTCGCGTACGCAGCGATCAACGCGCAGGGACTCGAGGCGAAGGGCGAGATCAGCGCGCCCGACGCCGGCGCGGCGCGCGAGCAGCTCCGCGTCCGCGGCTTGCTCGCGAACATGCTCGAGGAGCTGCCGGCGAGCGGCGAGGACTCCGTCCGCACCGTTTTCAAGAAGATCAAGCCGAAGTCGCTGCAGATCTTCTCGCGCCAGTTTGCGACGATGATCGAGGCCGGCCTGAACGTCGTCAGCGCGCTCGTCATCCTCGAGGAGCAGACCGACGACAAGTACCTCGCGCTCGTGATCAAGGAGCTGCGCGCCGACGTCGAGGGCGGTCTCCTGCTCTCGCAGGCGCTTCAGCGCCACCCGAAAGTCTTCTCACGCCTTTACGTCTCGATGGTCGAGGCCGGCGAGGCGGCCGGCATCCTGGACCAGGTCCTCGATCGCGTTGCGTTCCAGATCGAGAAGGAGACGCAGATCAAGCGCCGCGTCAAGGGCGCGATGATCTATCCGACGATGGTCCTCATCTTCGCGACCCTCGTCCTGATCGGGATGCTGATGTTCCTCGTCCCGATCTTCGTCAAGATCTTCGCCCAGCTCGGCGGCGAGCTGCCGACGCTGACGCAGTGGGTCGTCGCCGTGTCGAACGTGCTGCGTGCGAAGTGGTTCATCATCATCCCGGGCATGATCGGGACCGTCGTCGGCTTCAAGCGGTGGAAGCGGTCGGAGAGTGGCCGCAAGCTCTGGGACCGCTTCAAGCTCAAGATCCCGATGAAGATCGGCGACGTCGTCCTCAAGGTGACGATGGCGCGCTTCTCGCGCACGCTCTCAACCCTCGTCGCAGCAGGCGTCGACATCATCAAGGCGCTCGAGATCACGGGTCAGACCGCAGGGAACTGGGTCGTCGAAGAGGCGCTCGCCAACGTGCGCGTGCGCGTGCACGAAGGCGTGCCGATCGCGCAGCCGCTGCTCGAGAACCAGGTCTTCCCGCCGATGGTCTCGCAGATGGTGAAGATCGGCGAGGAGACCGGTGAGCTCGAGAAGATGCTCTCGAAGATCGCGGACTTCTACGAGGACGAGGTCGACGCGTCGATCCAGGCACTGACGTCGATCATCGAGCCGATCATGATGATCGGGGTCGGCATCATGGTCGGCATCATCATCATCTCGATGTACATGCCGATGTTCAAGATGCTCTCGCTCGTCAAGTAGCGCACCGGCCGGCGCACGCTCGTCGCTGCTCCTCTGCGGTCGCGTAGGCAGAGCGCGGCTGACGTTGTATCTTCTGCTGCAAGGTGGGGGGGATGCTGGTTGGAAGCGGTCGCACGCCTGTGTGGCGTTTGTCGTTCGGGTTGTGCGTGCGGTGACGTCGGCCGCGCCGAGTCTTGCTCGTCCGCGTCTGAGCCCAGTGCTCGTCGCGGTCGTGCTGCTCGCGGGAGCGCTGGCCGCGTGGATCGTCGCGATCGACCGCATGCAGGGAATGGACGCCGGCCCGGGCACGCAGCTCGGCGGCTTCGGGTGGTACCTCGGGATCTGGGTCACGATGATGGCGGCGATGATGCTGCCGTCGGTCGCGCCGATGGTGCTCGCATTCGCCCGGGTGACGAAGGAGCGCGCGCGGCGGGGCCAGGCGACGTTCGTGCCGACGTGGGTCTTCCTGC
>DASYUZ010000132.1:0-5781 GCA_036000665.1 Gaiellaceae bacterium | reverse complement strand
CCCTCGAAGAGCTCGTAGAAGACGTCGGTGGCGCCGATCCGCTCGAGCTCGTGGTGGAAGGCCGCGGCCCCGAGGTCGAGGTAGTACTCGTCGCTCTTCCCCGCGTCGATGTAGACGGCCCGGAGCCCCCGCAGCGCGTCCGCGTAGCGCTCCGCCATCCGCACCGGGTCCCACGCGAGCCAGCGTTCCCACACGTCCGGAAGCAAGCGGCCCTCGTCGTCGAAGGGAAGCCGCACCGTGCCGTCATCGTCGGCGGAGTACGCGGCGGCCATCCCCCAGGTGTTCACGACGATGAAGTCGCCCGGCTTCGAGACGAGCGGGCGTTCGCGGAAGTCCGCCCAGAACCGTTCGAACGAGCCCTCGTAGCGGTCGCGGAGCACGCGCAGCGTCTCGCCGAAGTCCTTCTCGTAGCAGTGTTCGAAGAGCGCGTCGCCCGCGTGCGTCGCCAGCCCGCCGAAGAGGTCGGGCCGCAGCATCGGCGTCACCATCGCGCCGTAACCGCCCGACGACTTGCCCTGGATCCCGCGGTGCGCCGCGTCGGCGAGCGTGCGGTAACGCGAGTCGACCCAGGGGACGACATCCTCGCAGAGGTACGTGTGGTAGCGCCCGATCGCCGGCGAGTCCAGGAATTGCGAGCCGCCGAGCGACGTCCACGCGTCGACCCAGACGACGATCGCCGGCGGCACCTCGCCGGACGCGAAGACCTCGTCCGCGAGCTCGGGGTAGGTCGGCGCGCCGAACGGCGAGCGGTTCCGCCACATGTCCAGCTGACCCGTGTAGCCCTGGATCACGTAGATCGACGGGTAGCGCCGCCCGGGCTCGTCGTCGTAGCCGGGCGGCACGTAGACCCACAACGGCCGCTCGTGCGGGTCGCCGAGCGGGTTGCCGCGCAGCGCCTCGCTCGCGAGCACGTGCTCGTCGAAGCGTCCCGCCGGCTCGCGGCGCCAGGGCGCGCCGAGGGTCACGCCGTCTTCGGGCTCATCCAGGGCCGCTTGAGCACGTCCGCGAGGTACGAGGGAACGTGCGCGAGTGAGACCCGCTCCTGCGCGAGCGAGTCGCGGTCGCGGATCGTCACCGTGTCGTCATCGAGCGTCTGCTCGTCGATCGTGAACGCGAACGGCGTCCCGATCTCGTCCTGGCGCCGGTAGCGGCGGCCGATCGCACCGCCGTCGTCGTACTCGACCATGACGTCCTCGCGCAGCTCCTCGTAGAGCCGACGCGCGCGCTCGACCATCGCCGCGTCTTTTGCGATCAGCGGCAGCACCGCCGCCTTCACCGGCGCGATCTGCGGATGCAGCCGCAGCACCCTGCGCTCTCGCTCACCGACGATCTCCTCGTCGTACGCATCGACGAGGAACGCGAGCAGCGCGCGGTCGACGCCGCCCGCGGGCTCGATCACGTGCGGCACGTAGCGCTCGCCCTCGTGCCCGACGTACTCGAGCTTCGTCCCGGAGAACTCGGTGTGCTGCGTCAGGTCGAAGTCCCCCCGGTTCGCGATCCCCTCGAGCTCGGACCAGCCGATCGGGAACAGGTACTCGATGTCACTCGTCCCGCGCGAGTAGTGCGAGAGCTCGTCGGCCTCGTGCGGGCGGACGCGAAGGTGCGAATCGCGCACCCCGTAGCGCGTGTACCAGCGGAAGCGCTCGTCGATCCAGTAGCCGTACCACTGCTCGGCCTCGTCGGGCGGGACGAAGAACTCCATCTCCATCTGCTCGAACTCGCGCGTCCGGAAGAGGAAGTTCCCCGGTGTGATCTCGTTCCGGAAGGACTTGCCGATCTGCGCGATCCCGAACGGCGGCTTGCGGCGCGCAAGCTGGAGCACGTTCTTGAAGTTGATGAAGATGCCCTGCGCGGTCTCGGGCCGGAGGTAGACCTTCGACGCGGTCTGCTCGACTGCGCCGACGGCGGTCTCGAGCATCAGGTTGAACTGCCGCGCCTCGGTGAGGTCGCACTCCTCGAACTCGCCCGGATGCTTGCTCGGCTTGCGGCCGCACGCCGACTCGTCGAGCTTGTCCGCGCGGTAGCGCAGCTTGCAGGTGCGGCAGTCGACGAGCGGGTCGCTGAAGCCCGCGACGTGGCCGGAGGCGACCCAGACCTTGGGGTGGAGGATGATCGCGGAGTCGAGCGCCAGGATGTCCTCGCGCTCCTGCACCATCGCCTCGAACCAGCGCGCCTTGACGTTGTTCTTCATCAGCGTCCCGTAGTGCCCGTAGTCGTACGCGGAGCCCAGGCCGCCGTAGATGTCCGAGGACGGGAAGACGAAGCCGCGCCTGCGGCTGAGCGAGACGATCTTGTCCATCGTCACCGTGTCCGCCGTGCGCTCCGCCATGGGAGCGAACCGTAGCGACTACGGGCGGGAGATCCTGAGCGAGACGGCGCCGCGCGGGCGGCCGGCCACCCGGACAGTGAGCGAGCGCTGTCCGCAGACCAGCCCGCGCAGCGTGCCGCCGGCGGAACGCGCGAGTACTTTCCCGGCCGGATCGGCGAGCGCGAGCGCGTAGTGCGGGCCGGCCATCCGCACCTCGATCGAGCCGTCGAGCGGCGTCGAGACCGTTATCGAACGTGGGCCTGGTGTTTTGAGCGTGACGGTCCCGTTCGCGAGCCAGGGGGCGGTTACGTCGCGCTCGAGCGCGCGCAGGCCGGCCTCGTCGGGGTAGTAGCGGTCGTCGACGATGCGCCAAGGGCTCTCGGTCCGCCCGAGCCGCCGCTCGTTCAGCACACGGTAGCTCTCGGCGAAGATCTCGCTCGGGTTCAGTCGGTAGTGGCCGGCCTGGTCGCCGGGGAAGAGCGCGTTCCGGGCGACGGCGGCGCAGACGCCGATGTGCGTCGCCCAGCGCTTGGTGCCGTAGTCGCCCGCGTCCCACGGCGGGTTGACGCGGTGCTGCGAGACGTGGTGACCGTACTCGTGCGTGAGCGCGCCTTCGGCCGTGGCGGCGCCGGGCACGTCCTCGGCGGGCGTCAGGACCAGCCCGTCCGCCGGCTCGTAGCAGGCGATCGCGCCGTACCCGCAAAGGAACTCCACCTCGTCGAGCGTGCCGAGGAACACCGTGACCTGCGAGAGCTCCGGCCCGTGCGCGAGCTGCCCGAGGTAGTCGACCCAGCGCTGTCCGACCGCTCGATCCTCCTGGTAGGCATCCGAGATCCAGAGGTCGACGGGCTCGCCGGCCGCCGTCGCGAAGCCGCCGCCCCACGCGTGGTTGGGCAGCACGGTGCGCGTTTGCAGGATCCGGTCCGGAATCCGCGGCGCGACGAGCCCCGCGTCGAAGAGCGAGGGCGGCTGCAGCCGCAGCGGCGTTCGGTCGGCAGCCGACGCCGGCAGCGCGCAGAGGAGCACGAGGGCCGCCGCGGCGAGTGGGACCCAGGAGGGGCGCCCGAGGGGGTTGGGGCGCCCCTCCCCGTTCAGAGCGGCCCGTCCACGGGGAGGAGGCCGGGGAGGGTCGCAGCGACGTCGGCACAAGGCCGGTGAGCCACGGCTGTCAAGACTGGCGACCCAGGCTGAGAGGAACCTGAGAGACGCACCTCAGCCACGACTCAGGTGTCCGCGGCACACTTCTCCGTGTGAAGGTCCTGGTCGTCGACGACGAGCCTGCGGTGCGGGACGCCCTCCGCCGGGCGCTGACCCTCGAGGGCTACGAGGTCGACCTCGCGGCGGACGGCATCGAGGGCGTGACGGCGGCGGCCACCCGCGGCCCCGACGCGATCGTGCTCGACGTCCTGATGCCCGGCCTGGACGGCCTCGAGGTCTGCCGGCGGCTCCGCGAGTCCGGCGACCGGACGCCGATCTTGATGCTCACGGCGCGCGACGAGGTGCAGGACCGGGTCGCCGGCCTCGACGCGGGCGCCGACGACTACCTCGTGAAGCCGTTCGCGCTCGAGGAGCTGAACGCGCGCCTGCGTGCGCTCGTGCGCAGGTCGGTGGGCGGCGACGCTGACGTCCTGCGCTTCGGCGAGCTGGCGCTCGACACGCGCACGCGCGAGGTGACGCGCGGCGACCGGCCGATCGACCTCACACGCACCGAGTTCAGCCTGCTCGAGCTCTTCCTGCTCAACCCGCGGCAGGTGCTCTCGCGTGCGCAGATCTTCGACCGCGTCTGGGGCTACGACTTCGGGCCCTCGACGAACGCGCTCGAGGTCTACATCGGGTACCTGCGGCGCAAGCTCGAAGCCAGCGGAGAGTCGCGACTGATCCACACGGTGCGCGGTGTCGGCTACGCGCTCCGAGAGTTGTGACCTTCCGCGCGCGTGTGATCATCGCCTCCGCAGCTGCGGTGGCGATCGCCGTGGCGCTCGGCTCGGCCGTCGCGTACTTCGCGGCGCGCGAGTCGCTGCGCGGCGAGCTGGACGACGCGATTCGCGCCCGTTCGGTGCTCCTCCAGCAGGTCCAGGTCCCGCTTCCGCTCGCCTGCCTGAAGGAAGGCGGGAGGCCTTTGGGGGCTGACCTCTTGCCGAACCCGCAGTTCGGAGGGGCGCCGTCGACGTACCAGGTGATCTGCGCGGGAAGCGGAACGTTTCGACCACCGGGAGAGGACGTCCCGCTGCCGGTCAGCGACCGCGCTCGCCGGGTCGCGACCGGAGAAGAGAAGAGCTTCTTCTCCGACGAGCACGTCTCCGGCGTCCACATTCGGATGCTCACGCTGCGCATCTCCGGGGGCGTCGCGCTCCAGGTTGCGCGGCCGCTGGACGAGGTGGACAAGGTACTCGACCGGCTGCGGCTGATCATGATCGCGATCGGTCTCAGCGGGATCGGCCTCGCCGCTGCGCTCGGCCTGGTCGTCGCGGGCGCGGCCCTGCGACCCGTGCGGCGGCTCACCGACGCAGCGGAGGAGGTTGGGAGGACGCGGAACCTCGGCCTGCGCGTCGAGGCCGAGGGAGACGACGAGCTCGCGCGGCTCGGTGCGACCTTCAACACGATGCTCGCGGCGCTCGACGAGTCTGTGAGCGCGCAGCGTCGCCTCGTAATCGACGCTTCGCACGAGCTGCGCACGCCGCTGACGAGCCTGCGGACGAACATCGAGGTGCTTGCGCGCGCCGAGCAGCTCGATCCCGGCGAGCGCGAGCGTCTCCGCCAGGACGTGCTGCAGCAGATCGAGGAGTTGAGCCTGCTGGTCACGGACGTCGTCGACCTCGCGCGCGGTGACGAGCCGACCGCGGAGACCGAAGACGTCCGGCTCGACCTACTCGTCCAGGACGTCGTGGCGCGCGCCGCCCGCCACGCCCCGCGTGTGCAGTTCGCGACCGAGCTGCGTCCGTCCGTTGTCCGCGGCGTGCCGCGACGCCTCGAACGCGCGGTCGCGAACCTGCTCGACAACGCTGCGAAGTGGAGCCCTGAGGGCGCACACGTGCTCGTCAGCGTCAACGGCGGCGAGGTCACCGTTCGCGACGAGGGGCCGGGCTTCTCCGCGGAAGATCTCCCGTTCGTGTTCGATCGCTTCTACCGCTCGCGTGCGGCCCGCGGGATGCCCGGCTCCGGCCTCGGCCTCGCGATCGTGCGCCAGGTCGCCGAGGAGCACGGCGGAGCCGTCGAGGCCTCGAACGTGAACGGCGGCGGCGCCGTCGTGCGCCTGCGCCTCGCGTAGCTCACAGGAACCTCACAGCGTCTTCTCACGTTGCGCTCACCGTCGAGGACTTTGCTACGGCTCATGTTCTCGCTCACGTACATGCTCAGCGAGCTCCGCAGGCGGCGCGGCCGCACGGTGCTGACGGCGCTCGGACTCGCGCTCGGCGTCGGTCTCGTCGTCACGGTCAACGCGCTCTCGAACGGTCTCGACCGCGCACAGGACG
>DASYUZ010000131.1:0-4811 GCA_036000665.1 Gaiellaceae bacterium | reverse complement strand
GGCCACCTGAGCCACGGGCTGAAGGTGAACTTCTCCGGGCGCCTGTACACGATCGTCGGCTACGGCGTCGACCGCGAGACGAACCTGATCGACTTCGACGAGGTCGCGAGGCTCGCCAAGGAACACCGGCCCAAGCTGATCCTCTGCGGCGGCTCCGCGTACCCGCGCGTGATCGAGGCCGACAAGTTCAAGGAGATCGCGGACGAGGTCGGAGCGCTGCTGATGTGCGACATGGCGCACTTCGCCGGTCTCGTCGCCGCCGGGCTGCACCCGAACCCGGTTCCGTACTGCGACTACGTCACCTCGACGACGCACAAGACGCTCGCCGGGCCGCGCGCCGGGTTCATCCTCTGCAAGGAGGAGTACGCGAAGGACGTCGACCGGGCGGTCTTCCCGGGAATGCAGGGCGGGCCGCTTCAGCACGTGATCGCGGCCAAGGCGGCGTGCTTCCGGATCGCGGCCACCGAAGCGTTCCGCGACTACGCGCAGCAGGTCCGGGCGAATGCCGACGCGCTCGGCGACACCCTGATGGAAGGCGGGCTCGAGCTGCTCACCGGCGGTACCGACACGCACTTGCTCCAGATCGACCTGCGGAGCTCGGAGTGGACGGGAAAGGACGCCGAGGAACGACTGCACGAGGTAAAGATCACGGTCAACCGCAACACGGTGCCGTTCGACGGGCGGCCGCCGACCGTCGGGTCGGGTGTCCGCGTCGGCACGCCCGCGGCGACGATGCGCGGGTTCGACGAGGCGGACTTCCGCGAGGTGGGCGGCATCATCGTGAAGGCGCTCGACGAGGAGCCGGACCTGCACATCCTGCGCTCGCGCGTCGACGCGATCTGCGAGCGACGGCCGCTCTACCCGGGCTTCCGCGGCTACACGACGTACGTGGCGTGAGTGCCACAGCCACGGGTCGCCTGACCCACGTCACGCACCCGCTCGTCCAGCACAAGCTCTCGTACCTGCGGGACAAGTCGACCCCGACGGTCCATTTCCGGAAACTCGTCGAGGAGGTGACGCTGCTCCTCGTCTACGAGGCGACGAAGGAGTTCCCGACCGAGGAGGTCGAGATCGAGACGCCGCTCGAGCGCACGCGCGTACCGCGGATCGCGGGCAAGAAGGTCGCGGTCTGCCCCGTGCTGCGCGCGGGAGTCGGGATGCTCGACGGAGTCCTCTCACTGATCTCGAGCGCGCGCGTCGGGTTCATCGGCATGTACCGCGACGAGGAGACGCTCGAGGCCGTGCAGTACTTCGTCAAGCTGCCCGAGGATATGAGCGACCGCGACGCGATCGTCCTCGACCCGATGCTCGCGACCGGCAACTCGAGCACGGCGGCGATCA
Source organism: Gaiellaceae bacterium (assembly GCA_036000665.1). Lineage (GTDB taxonomy): Bacteria > Actinomycetota > Thermoleophilia > Gaiellales > Gaiellaceae > JACCTU01. The sequence goes on along the minus strand of DASYUZ010000131.1, from coordinate 3,470 downwards.
CGGTCGTGAAGGAGGCGGGGGCCAAGTCGGTCGTGCTCGTCTGCCTGGTCGCTGCGCCGCCCGGCATCGACCGCGTGCACGCGGAACATCCCGACGTGCACATCGTCTGCGCTGCGATCGACCGCGGTCTGAACGAGCGCGGCTTCATCGTCCCCGGTCTCGGCGACGCGGGAGACCGCCTCTACGGCACGAAGTAGGAGCCGCCCTGGACGAGCTGCGCGCAACCCCGGAAGTCCTCTACGGCGGCCTGCTCGCGCTCGCGATCGTGCTCATGCTCACGCCGGCGGTCGGCGGGATGGCGCGGCGGATCGGAGCGGTCGACCCACCCGACCGACGGCGGCTCAACCCGCTGCCGATCCCGCGGCTCGGCGGGCTCGCCCTGTTCCTCGGCATCCTCGTGCCCTCGCTCGCCTTCCTCGACATCGGCCGCGAGACCCGCGGGCTGCTTCTCGGCGCGGCGATCGCGACCACCGTCGGCGCGGTCGACGACTTCCGCGGGCTCGCTTGGTGGCAGAAGCTGGCAGGCCAGGTCGCGGCGGCGTCGGTGCCCGTCGTGTTCGGGATCTGGGTCGACCGCTTCACCTTCCCGTTCCTCGGCATCAACGAGCTGCCCGCCTGGGTGGGCATGCCTGCGACGGTGATCTGGATCGTCGCGCTGATGAACATGGTCAACTTTCTCGACGGCCTCGACGGACTGGCAGCGGGCGTCTGCGCGATCGCCGGAACGACGTTCGCCGTGATCGCGCTCTCGCTCGGCAAGCCGTCGGCAGCGGTCTTCTCGGCGATCGTGGCCGGTGCGTGCTTCGCCTTCCTGCGCCACAACTTCTATCCGGCGCGGATCTTCATGGGCGACTCGGGCGCGCTGCTGCTCGGCTATTCGCTTGCGACGATCTCCGTGCAGGGCCTGCTCAAGACCGCCGCGACGGTGGCGCTCTTCTTCCCGTTGTTCGTGCTCGCGATACCGATCCTGGATACGACGTTCGTGGTCGCGCGCCGGCTCAAGTACCGCGAGAAGCTGTACGTGCCGGACCAGACGCACCTGCACTTTCGCTTCCTGCGCCGCGGCTTCAGCCAACGCCGCGCGGTGCTCACGATGTACGCGTGGTGCGGGACGCTCGCGGCGGCCGCGCTGGCGACGCGGTTCATCCCCTTCCGCGCGCACGGCCACTGGCATCTGTGGCCGACGATGCTCGCCGGTGCGATCGGCGTCGTCGCGCTCGCGTTCTCGGTCTACGTCGTCTATTCGCTCGAAATCGTGAAGCTGACGGCGCTCCGCTCGCGGCGCAAGGCCGCCGCCTAGACCAGGCCCTCGCGCTGCGCCCAGAGCGCGGCCTGCGTCCGGTCGGTCACGCCGATCTGCGCGAAGACGCTCGTCAGATGAGCTTTGACCGTCTTCTCGCTGATCCCGAGCCGCAGAGCGATGAGCTTGTTGGGGAGTCCGCTCGCGACCTGGACGAGGACTTCGCGCTCCCGCGGCGACAGCTCGGTTTCGGGTCGCTTCGTTCGCTCGCGCAGCAGCTCGCGCGCGGCCTTCGGAGCGAGCGGCGACTCGCCGGCAGCAGCTGCGCGGATCCCCCGGATCAGCTCGTCCGGCTCGCCGTCCTTGAGCAGGTAGCCGATCGCTCCGGCGTCGAGCGCTTCCGTGATCGCTCGCCGGTCGGAGAACGATGTCAGCACGACCACCTTCACGTCGCCGTCGGCGCCGACGATGCGGCGCGTCGCCTCGACTCCGCCGAACTCGGGCATCACGAGGTCCATCAGCACGACGTCGGGGCGGTGGCGGGCTGCGAGCTCGACGGCTTCGGGGCCGTTCGCGGCACTCGCGACGATCTCGACGTCGTCGGCACCCGCGAGCAGCTGCTCGAGACCCCTGCGCACGATCGCATGGTCCTCGGCGACGAGCACGCGGATCATGCGAGCGGCGCCTCTACGTGGAGGGTCGTCCCACGTCCGGGGGCCGAGCGCACGTCTAGGCGTCCGCCCGCGTCGCGCGCCAGGTCGCCGAGGACCCGCAGTCCGATGTGACCCCCGGGCGCCTCCGCTTCGGGGGCGAACCCGCGACCATCGTCCTCGAGTTCGAAGACGGCGCGCTGTTCGTACACGCGCATTCGCACATCAACGTGCTGCGCGTCTGCATGCGCGAGCGCGTTGCGGACGCCTTCTTGAGCGACGCGGAAGAACAGCGCCTCGACCTGTGGCGGCAGACGCATTTCTTCGCCGAGGTCGAGCTGTACCTCGATCCCGCGCTCGGAGAGCCGCGCCACGAGATCTCGAAGCGCGGCCGCGAGGCCTGCTCGATGGAGGTCGGGCGGATAGAGGTCGACGAGCAGGGAGCGCAGCTCGCGGATCGTGCGGCGCGTCTCGGCGGCCGCATCGCGCACGGCAACCTGCACGCGATCCGCCTCGTTGTCGTCGAGCTTGTCGGCGACCGCGGCGAGGGAGTACGAGACGCCCGCCAGGTTCTGGACGGCTCCGTCGTGCAGCTCTTGCGCGATCCGTCGTCGCTCGAGCTCCGACGACTCGATCGCATGCCGCAGGAGCCGCTCGCGCTCCTTCTGCCCCTCGCGCAGCCGCCGGGCGAGTCGCCAGGCGAGCGGCATCTGCACAACGTAGAGGAGCAGGAGCACGCCCAGGATCGCGGGAGCGAACTTGAGCCAGAGCCGGCGCCCGCTCGCGGAGACCGAGCTGAAGCGGAGGTACCCCTCGAACAGGAACGTCCGTCCCTTCTCGTCGTGGATCGGGAGGTAGACCTCGAGCAGCTTCCCGTAGCGGCGCTCGTACTTGTTCTCGCGCGCGGTCAGGTCGCTCACCTCCGCCTCCACGCCGCCGTCGAACGCGGCGAGATCCTCTTTGTCGAGCGGGTACTGGTCGCCGATCAGCGCCAGGGCGTCCGAGTAAAGGATGTGACCGTCGCGCGTCCAGATCTTCACGCGTACCAGGCGGTCGTTGAGGACGCGCGACCGGACGACGTCGTCGATGTTCTTGATCGCGTGCTTGTTGCCACGCTCGAGCGCCGGCGTCACGTACGGCTCGACGATGCCCTGTCCCGCGAACGCCGTCACCTCCTTCGCATTGTTGATTGCCTCGTCGGTTCCGACACGCTGCATCAGCTCGACGCTCGCGGCGCCGAGGAGCACGACCGCCGCGAGTGCGCTGACGGCGAACTGGGCGACTGCACGGTTCACAAGCTGAATCATTCCCGCTCTCGGGCGAGTTGTGGGGCCGGCCAGTGAGGGTCCGCCGGCCCCACGCAGGCGACTCGCTACTGGCCCGGGACCGGAAGCGTGCCCTGGACCTGGTTCTGTACCTGGCACTGCTGGGTGCACGCAGGCGACGGCGGCGCCGCCTCGACCGCGTCCTCGCCGAGCACCATGCCCATCCGGCCGCCGGCCTCGATGCGCCACGTCGACGTCGTCGGCGCTTGCGAGAGCTTGGTCGCGACCATCGGGCTGTCCTTGCCGATCAGCGCG
>DASYUZ010000130.1:0-2548 GCA_036000665.1 Gaiellaceae bacterium | reverse complement strand
GACGGCTATCGTCCTGGAGTAGGAGGTGGCCGAGTTGACATCACTGATCGTGCTCGGCGTCGTCGCGGTGCTCGTGCTGATCACGCTCGCGATGGCGGTGCGGATCGTCCCGCAGGCGCGCGCGGGAATCGTCGAGCGGCTCGGCCGCTATCACAAGACGCTCGACGCCGGGCTCGCACTCGTGATCCCGTACATCGACCGCGTCAAGCCGCTGATCGACCTCCGCGAGCAGGTCGTGTCGTTCGACCCGCAGCCCGTGATCACCGAGGACAACCTCGTCGTGTCGATCGACACCGTCATCTATTTCCAGGTCACGGACGCGAAAGCGGCGACGTACGAGATCTTCGACTACATCCAGGCGATCGAGCAGCTCACGGTGACCACGCTCCGGAACGTGATCGGCGGGATGACGCTCGAACAGACGCTGACCTCGCGCGACGACGTCAACCAGCAGCTGCGCGGGGTGCTCGACGAGGCGACGGGCAAGTGGGGCATCCGCGTCAACCGCGTCGAGCTGAAATCGGTCGAGCCGCCGGCGACGATCCGCGAGGCGATGGAAAAGCAGATGCGCGCCGAGCGCGATCGGCGCGCCGCAATCCTGACTGCCGAGGGCGTCAAGCAGTCGCAGGTGCTGACGGCCGAAGGCGAGAAGCAGGCTTCGATCCTGCGCGCCGAGGGCCAGCGGCAGGCGGCGATCCTGGCGGCCGAGGGGCAGTCGCAGGCGATCGCGACGGTGTTCGAGGCGATCCACCAGGGGAACCCCGACCCGCAGCTCCTCGCCTACCAGTACCTGCAGATGCTCCCGCAGATCGCGCAGGGTGACTCGAACAAGATCTGGGTCATTCCGAGCGAGCTGACGCAGGCGCTCGGCCGGTTCACCGCCGCGCTGCCGCTGCCGCGCGGCGAGGACGAAGACAAGAAGCCGCCGGGCTAGAGCCCGAGCTCCCGCCGCCAGGCCTCCGTGTGCTCCCCGAGCGCGGGCGCGGGGCGATGCTCCAAGTAACAGTCTGTTGCAAAGTCACGGCCCGCCTCACGCAGTGTGGCGACGGGGCCCACGCTCACGTCCTCGCCGTCGAAGAGTTCCAGCCAGTCCCGCAGCGTTCGCGTGGCAAGAATTCCTGCGAGTTCCTCGGCGAGACGTTCTTGTGCGTCCGGATCCATGTGCAGCGGGATCAGCTCGGGGCGCTCGAGCAGCTCGCACAACCGCGCGAAGAACTTCGGCTCGAGCGCCGCAACCGTGAGCCACCGATCGTCTCCCGTCGCGTAGATCCGGTAGCACGCGAGGCCTCCGGTGAGGAGGCGAGGGATCGGCTCGCCGGCCAGCCGGTGTGCGACGAAGCGGTGTGCGCCGTGCGTCATCGAGATCGTCAGGCGGGCGCCGCTGCCGGTGCGCTCGCGTTCGAGCAGCGCGGCGAGGATCTCCACAACCGCGGCGAGTCCGCCTGACCCGAGATCGGCGGCCTGCACGGGCGGCAGCGCCGGCGCCGTGTCCGCGAGCGCGCCGGCCCACCCCAGGTAGTTCAGGTCGTGGCCGGCGCGCGCGATGTGCCGGCCTTCGTCCCCGAAGCCGGTCAGCGAGCAGTAGACGACGTGCTCGGGCACGTCGTCCGGGCCGACGCCGAGCCGCGCCGCAACTCCGGGCCGGAAGCCCTCCAGGACGACGTCCGCACGGGCGCAGAGCGCGCGGCCGAGCTCGGGCTCGCGCTTCAGGTCGCACGCAACCGACTCCTTGCCCGCGTTCAGCGCCGTATCCCACTCCGGCGCAATGCCGCGCAGCGGATCACCGTCGGGCGCCTCGAGCCGCACGACGCGCGCGCCGAGCCGAAGCAGCTCGCGCGAAGCGAACGGGCCGGGCAGGTGGCGCGTGAGGTCGACGACGAGCAGGCCGCGAAGCGGTTGCACCGGCGGCGAACCTACACTACGCTCGACCCTTGACTGACGGTTCAGTCACCGCCGACAAGCGACGAGTCCTGCTCGACGCGGCCGTCCGCGTGTTCGCGCGCAAGGGCTACCACGAGGCCCGCGTCGGTGACATCGCCGAAGAAGCCGGCGTCGCGCACGGCCTGCTCTACCACTACTTCGCCTCGAAGGAGGAAGTGCTGGAAACGATCTTCCGTGACACCTGGAGCGAGTTGCTCGCCGCGGTCCGGGAGGTCGAGGAGTCCGGCGCGCCCGCGCGCGAGCAGCTGCGGCAGGTCGCCGCGATCCTCCTCCGGGCCTGGCGACGCGACGCCGACCTCGTCCGCGTGCTCGTCCGCGAGGTGACGCGTAGCGCAGAGGTCGGCAAACGGGTCGCGGAGATCGGCGACGCGTTCGCCGCGATCGAGCGGATCGTGCGCCGCGGCCAGGCTGACGGCGAGTTCCGGGAAGAGCTCGATCCGCGGCTCGCGAGCGTGATCTTCTACGGCGCGATCGAGGAAGTGCTCACGGGCTGGGTGCTCGAGCTCCTTCCCGACGGCGACGCCGAGGTCGCTCGCGCGGAGGAGACCGTGGTCGAAGTCGTCGCCGGCGGGCTCGCGGTTCTAGCGGCAGATCGGGACTGACGCCC
>DASYUZ010000129.1:0-6711 GCA_036000665.1 Gaiellaceae bacterium | reverse complement strand
CTCTGGCTGCTGACGGGCGTCGTGCTGCTCGTGCTCTCGCTCTGGCGCGGCGGTCTGAACACGATCGCCGGCTGGTTCGGGATCGGCACCTACCCGCCCGCGATCCTCTTCGCCGTCGGGATCCTGTTCATCCTGCTCGTGTTGCTCCACTACTCGACGGTGATCTCGCGCCTCTCCGACCAGTCCACGATCCTCGCACAGCGGCTCGCGCTGCTGGAGGAGCGCCTAGAAGAACCACGGGATCGGGAGCGCGTCCCGTAGGAGGAACGCCGTCAGAGCCAGTCCGAAGCCCTCAGCGAGGCGGTCTTCCTCGATCGCAGCCAGCGGCAGGCACCAGAGCACGTACCACGGCCCGAGCCAGGCGACGCTGCAGAGCAGGAGTGCGGCCGCGAGGCCACGTCGCGAGCGGCCGCGCCAGGCCTGCAGCAGCAGCCAGCCATAGGCCAGCACGAAGAGCAGGAAGAAGCCGCGGCGGACCCAGACGGCCGGCAGGTCGAAAATCGTCGAGACGTGGAAGGGCACGCTGGTCGAGCTGTAGAGCTGGACCTGTTGCCGGATCGGGACGAAGGAGTCGAGCCACGAAACCCCGAAACGCCAGGTCGAGATCGACGCCAGCGCGGCCAGACCCACTGCGAGACCCAACCGGGGGAGGCGCGGTGGCCGCCGGCGGTTCGCGAGCGCGTCGAGGGGCAGCCACATCAGCGGCACCCACTTGATCGCGATCGACCAGATCCATAGAGGCGCGGCGGCTTCGTGGTAGCCGCGCCGCCAAAGGGCGAGCGCGCCCAGAAAGAGCGCCATCATCCACGCGTCGTTGTGTCCTCCTCCGGCAAAGTGCAGCGCCAGCAGTGGGTTCCAGCCCACGAACGCCGCCGCGTACGCTTTGCGGCGCGCGCAGAGGGCCGTCAATGCAACGACGACCAGCATGGCCAGCGCCGCCGCGACCTTGTAGAACGTGACGACGCCCGCCCGCGAGTCGACCAGCTTCGCCTGACCCTCGCTTGCCGCAACGAACAGCGGCCCGTAATACAGCGGCCAGTCTGTCCACGCCTCGCCGCGGTGGACGTGTGCCGGATTGTCCAGGAACTCCCGCGGCAGGTGGTCGTACGGGTTCTTTCCGGCGACGGCCCCGATCCAGCCGTACTCCCAGTAACCGTAGACGTCCGTCGACATCAGGAGAGGCGTAGCGAGGGGTGCGAGCTGGATCGCGGCCGCGATCGCCAGCACCGCTGCGAGCGGCGGGCGTGCGCGTCGGAGCACCCACAGGCCGAAGACGAAGGCCGCGAAGCAGGCGATCACGGCGACGACGAACACCCAACGCCACACGCCCTCAGGCCGGATCGGCGAGTGGACGACCGTCGGCGCCGCAAACGTCGCGCCGAGGGCGAGGCACAACGTGGCGAGCGTGCACACGCCCGCGCCGAGCGCGAAGCGGCTCATCGCAGCAGGCGCTCTGCGAGCAGCGGGTTCAGGACGGCGGCCGTGAGCACGAGCGGGTCGACCGTCCGATACGCGGAGGTCGCGAGCAGGAAGTCGATCGGGTCCGGGTTCGTCCAGTAGGCCCAGACGAGGAAGGCGAACCCCGCCGTGATGCCGAGGGTCGGCAGCAGCCACTCGATGCGGCGGTCGCGCCGGTAACCCAGCACGCCGAGAGCGACCAACAGCGGGACCACGACGAGCCACGAGAGCGGATCGAGCAGACGTGCCGCGAGCTCGCCGACCGCCTGGGCCGCACGGCCCGCGCGGTCGAAATCGAACGCATCCGCGAGCGGCGTCCGGCTGGGAACGTCGTGCGCCCAGCGCCACAGCAGCCACGGGAGCGCGGATGCGGCGGCGAGCCCCGTGACGAGGGCGAGACCGCGAAGCCGGCGTCGTGGGCGTGCGGCGATCGCCGCGACGGCCGCGACGATCAGCACCTCCGCGATGCCTTCCGTCTTGATCTGGACGGCGGCAACGCCACTGACTCCGGCAACCAGGAGCACGAACGATGCGCCGGTGCCGACCCAGAGCGCCAGCCCGAGCGCGAAGAGCGCGACGTAGATCGCGAGCGGCAGGTCGGCGACGCCGCCCTGGACGTGGCGCCAGAGCTCGGGGGCGAGCGCGAGCAAAAGCAAGGCGCCCGCGAGCAACGACGGCCGCACGTAACCCCAGAGCAGCCGCGCCACGGCACCGACGAAGCCGACCGTGAGCAACGCGAGCTGCGCGCACATGACGCGCACGTCGAGCTCCCCGACGGCCTGGACGTCGAGGCTCGTGACGACCGGCCACCAGAGCGGGTAGTCCGGGACGCCAAACGTGACGAACCGGCCGTTCGGGACGAACACGCGCTCGTCGAGGCCGTGATGCCAGAGCGCCAGGCCCTTGGGCAGCCAGATGCCCCACGCGTCGTCGAGCCAGGGCGCGGAACGGAACCCGCCGATGACGCCGACGGCACAGACGGCTGCGACCACGCCGAAAGCCGCTCCGGCGAGCGGGCCCACGCGAGCGGGCGGCAGAGGCGTTTGTGGCTCTGAGCCACGAAGTCCAATCAGCCCGAGCACCACGAGGACGGCGGCTGCAAGGGCCGCAACGGCCAGGCTCGCACGGAGCCCGGCGATCGTGGCGAAGAAGACGAGCGTGCCGACGCTCCCGGCGCCGACGAGCAGCGCGACGCCGGCCCACGAAGCGCGCCGACGGCTCCTTCCGAGCAGCGCGTAGCCGACCGCGACGAAGACAGCGTTCACTGCCAGCACGCCGGCGACGAGGGACATCAGTCGATCCGGTGCAGCACCTGGATCCGGCCGGCCCGGAACCGGAGCGTCGTCTCCGCACGGCTCGGGTCCTGCACGGGGAAGCTGCACGAGAGGTACAGCTGTCCCGCCGCTTTCGCGTTCCCCTGGGCCAGTTGGGTTTCCGTGTGCGCGTCGACGTAGTAGGTCGCGATCTTCGTGCGGCATGCGTTCCGCAGCGGCGCCGGGTCCATGCGGACGTCGAAGGTCGGATCGCGCCCGTCTCCGTCACCGCCGGCGAGCCGCCGCAGTGGGCTCTCCCCCCACGGGACCAGGGTGAGCACGAGCAGGCCGGCGGCGGCGGCCGCAAACGAGCGCCTAGCCGAGGCTGACATTCCGCGGGCCGCTGACGACGAAGACGTCGCCCTGCTCGGGGTCGTCGAGCCAGTTCGCGGCGACGCCGACACGGTAGCTCCACGTGCCGGGGCCCGGCCGGTCGATCACCACGGTGTCGCGTCCGCGGGCCACCTCGTCCATCTCGATCGAGCACCGCGTTGCCCCGCTCGCGGGCGTGCACATGAGGCCCTGGTCGACGAGCTTGTCGTTCGAATAGAAGCGGTAGCTGGCCGGGGAGCGATAGAGAACGTAGAAGACATTCCCGCCGCGCGCGCGGCTCGCCGGCCAGCGCAGCTGCAACCCGCCCTCGACGCCTTCCACCGACGGCTGCCACGTCGCGTCGATCGGCAGGAACAGGCTGCGCAGCGGAACCTGGGCCGCGACGACCTGCTTCTGCGAGGGCAGCGCCGCGACGACGAGCAGCGGCACCGCACCCGCGAGCGCCGCGAGCCCCACGACCCCCGGGTGACGCCACGAGTAGCTGCGGATGAGCGACGGGAAGCGCTCCGCGAGCTCTCGCCCCGCGACGGGCACGAGCAGCGGGATCGACGCGAGGAGCAGGAAGTACGCCGGGAACGCCGGGAGCATGAGCCGCCAGAAGCTCCCGCTCTCGACCGTGACAGCCGGAGACGAGCCCTTGACGACGAAGAACGCCCCGAGCCAGATGCTCAGGAAGAGCGCCTTCGGCCACGACCTGCGCGCCACTGCGAGCGCGCCCGCGACCGCGCCGAACTCGAGCACGCGGGCGCTCCAGAGGAACTCGCGGAACCCGAGGAACTGCGCGTTGAGCTGCTCGCGGTCGAGCGGCACGTACTGCCGCACGCGTTCGAGGAAGGACGGCGGGCTGTACTGGTCCGCCAGCACCCCGGATGCGAGGCGGAGCGGCTCGCCGGCGAGCAGCGGGATGCCGCTGCCGCGGTACTTCCAGAGCGCCAGCGTGAGCAGCGCGGGAATGAGCGCGACCCCGAACGCCGCGCCGGCACGCCACTGCCGCGTGATCGCCAGCGCGGCGAGCGGAGCGAACACGAACAGCCCGTTCGAGGGCTTGATCCCGATCGCGAAGCCGGCGAGGAGGCCGGCGACGACCGCGTCGACGGGAACACGGGTGTCGAGGGCGCGGATCGCGAAGTACGCCGACCAGACGAGCGCGACCATGGACGGGAAGTCCCCGAGACCGGTGAGCCCGAGCGCTTGCGGGAGCACCTGTTCCAGGTAGCGCTCGTGGTAGCGCTGGACGAAGAATGGAATCGCCAGGTAGGGGAGGGCGATCCATAGCGCCGCCGCCCACCACGCGAGTGCGCGCCCGCCGATGCGCGCCGCGATCGCGTAGATGCCGAGCAGGCCGAGCGGAAGCAGGACGAGGAACTGCAGAAGCACGACGGCCGGCGCGCCGTCGAGGAAATCCGGGCCGGCCAGCGCGGCGAGCGGCGTCTGCACGAGCGCCCAGGCGTAGCCGACGAGCGTTTCCGGGATGTGCCCGTGCGCCAGCACCCAGGCCGACGTCCAGAACCAGGTCTGGTCGCCGCCCTGGTAGAAGAGCCAGCCGTTCCGCTGGACGGTCAGCGCGAAGATCGCGACGGCGATCCATTGCGCTGCGACGAGCGGTGCGACGACGACCCAGGGCTGTCGCCCGAGCCGCTCAGCGACCCGCATAGGCGGACGCGTGCTCCCGGTACCAGGCGACCGTGCGCGCGATCCCCTCCCGGAACGGCGTCTTCGCTTCGAATCCGAACTGCTCCTTCGCGCGCGTCGTATCGAGCTTGCGCCGCGGCTGGCCGTTCGGCTTCGAGGTGTCCCAGACGATGTCGCCTTCAAAGCCGGTGGCTTCGGCGATCACGTGCGCCAGCTCCTTGATCCGGATCTCCTCGCCGGTGCCGAGGTTCACGGGCTCCGGCGCGTCGTAGCGGAGCGCCGCGAGCACGACGCCCTCCGCGCAGTCGTCGACGTACAGGAACTCGCGCGTGGGGGAGCCGTCGCCCCAGAGCACGACGTCGGTCTCGCCGCGCTCCTTCGCCTCGAGCATCTTGCGGATCAGCGCGGGGATCACGTGCGACGTCTCGAGATCGAAGTTGTCGCGCGGGCCGTAGAGGTTCACGGGCAGCAGGTAGATCGCGTGTAGCCCGTACTGCTCGCGGTAGGTCTGCGCGCCGACGAGCAGCGCCTTCTTCGCGACGCCGTACGGCGCATTCGTCTCCTCCGGGTAGCCGTTCCAGAGGTCTTCCTCGCGGAACGGCACCGGTGCGAACTTCGGGTAGGCGCAGACGGTGCCCAGCAGGACGACCTTGTCGACGCCGTGGAGATGCGACTGCTCGATCACGTGCGCGCCCATCATCAGGTTCGCGTACCAGTAGCGCCCCGGGTTCGCGCGGTTCGCGCCGATCCCGCCGACCTCGGCCGCGAGGTGGATGACGAGCTCCGGCTTCGTGTCGTGGAAGAGGCGCTCGGTGTCGTCCCAACGGGTCAGGTCGTAGTCGCGTCGGCGCGCGACGATCGGCTCGATGCCCTCGGCCTGCAGGCGCGCGACGACGTGTGCGCCCAGGAAACCGCCCCCTCCCGTGACGACAGTTCTCATCCGGTCTTGACGGTGGGCGCGGTGTAGGGCAGCCAGTCGACGCGCCCGATCCAGCGGTCGCGATTCTCCGCGTACCAGCGGATCGTCTGCCGGATCCCCTCCTCCCAGGAGACGATCGGCTCCCAGCCCGTCTCGCGGTTCAGCTTCTCGTACCCGACGCGGAGGGCCAGCACGTCGGTCACGCCCGGACGCATGCGCTCCGGGTTCGTGACGATCTGGCGGCCGCTCCAGTGGCCGTCTTCCTCGCCGATGCGGAGGATCATGTCGGCCCAGTCGGCCATCGAGATGTTCTCGCCCTGGCCGTACACGTAGAGGTCGCCGGGGATGCCCTTCGCGGCCACGGTCAGGTGGCCGCGCACGCCGTCGGTACAGAAGCAGAAGTCGCGTAGCGGCTCGAGTGCGCCGAGCTCGATGTGCTCGCGGACGAGTGCCTGCGTGATGATCGTTCCCGTCACGTAGCGCGGATTCTGGCGCGGTCCGTAGTTGTTGAACATGCGCGTGACGACTCCCGGGACGCCGTACGCGTCGTGGTAGTTCATCGTCAGGAAGTCGGCCGCGACCTTCGCCGTCGCGTAGATGGACTTGGGGTTGATCGGCGAGCGCTCGTGCAGGATCAGCGAGCCCTGTTCGTCGTAGTCATGGTGGTGGGCGACCGACTCTCGCGGGTTGCCGTACTCCTCGGACGTGCCGGCCGTGTCGAACTTCTCGAGCTCGAGCCCGTGGTCGACGACCGACTGGAGCAGGTTCAGCGTGCCGAGCGTGTTCGTCATCACAGTCTCGTACGGCCGGTGCCAGGACTCGCCGACGTGCGCCTGTGCGCCGAGGTGGAAGACGTACGGCTTGTCGGGCGCCTCGACGAGCTGCCGCACGAGCAGGTCGATCGAGTGCTTGTCCGTCAAATCGGCGAAATGCACCTTGAGCTGGTCGCGGATCTGCCCGATGTTGTTCAACGCGCCGCTGGAGGTCGCGCGCACGAACGCGTGGACGCGGGCGCCCAGCGCCACGAGCGCCTCGGTCAGGTGAGACCCCATGAAT
>DASYUZ010000128.1:0-6212 GCA_036000665.1 Gaiellaceae bacterium | reverse complement strand
TTTAGTGCGCGCATCAAAGATGCGCGCACTGTGTTCTGGAACGGACCGATGGGCGTCTTCGAGTGGCCGCGTTTCGCCGGCGGGACGATCGCCGTCGCCGAGGCGGTCGGAGAGGTCGACGGCTACACCGTCGTTGGCGGCGCCGACTCGGCGCGCGCGCTGCACGAGGCCGGCCTTGCGGACCGGGTGGACTGGGTCTCGACGGGCGGCGGCGCCTCGCTCGAGCTGCTCGAGGGCAAGGACCTTCCCGGCGTGGCCGCGATCCCCGAGGATTAGGCGATGCTCATCGCCGGCAACTGGAAGATGTACAAGACGCCGTCCGAGACACGCGAGTACTGCGCCGCGCTGCGCGCGAGGCTGCCGACGATCGACGGGGTGGACATCGTCATCTGCCCGGCGTACACGTCGCTCCACGAGGCGCTCGGAATGCTGGCGGTGACGGAGGTCGGGGTTTTCGCGCAGAACGCACACTGGGAGCGGGAGGGCCCGTACACCGGCGAGGTGTCGCCGGCGATGCTGCGAGAGATGGGCGTCGGCGGAACGCTCGTCGGTCACTCGGAGCGCCGCCAGCACTTCGGCGAGACAGACGCGACGACCGCACGCCGCGCGCGGGGTGCGCTCGACGCCGGGCTCGACGTGATCGCTTGCGTCGGGGAAACGGAAGGCGAGCGTGAGGGCGGCGAGACTGAGACGGTGCTCCGACGCCAGGTCGACGCCATCCGCGGCGCGGTCCCTGACGAGGACCGTGACCGCCTCGCGATCGCGTACGAGCCGGTGTGGGCGATCGGCACCGGCAAGACCGCGACGCCCGAACTCGCGGAAGAGGCGCACCGGCTGATCAAGGAGCTGCTCGACGTGCCGGTCCTGTACGGCGGCTCGGTGAAGCCGGAGAACGCCGGCGAGCTCCTCGCGCAGCCGAGCGTCGACGGCGCGCTCGTCGGAGGCGCGTCCCTCGAGGTCGAGTCGTTCGCGGCGATTTGCGAAGCAGCTATCCGCTCGTAGCGCTCGTGATCCTCGACGGCTGGGGCTGCGCGCCGGCCGGTCCGGGCAACGCCGTCGAGCTGGCCGACACACCGGTCTTCGACCGGCTCTGGCGCGACTACCCGCATACGACGCTCGAAGCGTCCGGCGAGGCAGTCGGCCTGCCACCCGGCCAGATGGGCAACTCGGAGGTCGGCCATCTGACGATCGGCAGCGGCCGGATCCTCGACCAGGACTTCCAGCGCGTGAACCGATCGATCGCGACCGGGAGCTTCTTCGCGAACGACGCGCTGCTCGGCGCGTTCCGCCGCGCGCGTGAGCGCGGGGGCAACGTGCACCTGCTGGGACTCGTCTCGTACGGCGGTGTTCACTCGCACATCGACCACCTGCGCGGCCTGCTGGAGCTCGCGCGGCGCGAGGGCGTGGCCGAGCGCACGTACATTCACGCCTTCACCGACGGACGGGACGTCTCCCCGACGTCAGCGATCCGCGATCTGGCCGAGCTCCCGGCAGATCGGATCGCGACGATCGCCGGCCGGTATTACGCAATGGACCGCGACCAGCGCTGGGAGCGAACGGAACTCGCTCTGGCGGCCATCGTCCGCGGCGAGGGCGTCGAGGGCTCAGACCCGATCGCGGAGGTGCAACGAAGTTACGACGCGGGTGTGACGGACGAATTCATCCTGCCGGTGGTCCTTCGTGGCCGGTCGCGGCTTCAGCCGCGGGCGGATACAGGCATCTTCTTCAACTTCCGCCCCGACAGAGCACGCCAATTGAGCATCAAGCTCCTGGAGCTCGGCGTCGATCTCACCACCATGACCCGCTACCGGGAGGACTTCGCTGCTCCCGTAGTCTTCGGCGAGCAGTCGGTTCGCGAGACGATGGCCGAGTTGCTCGCGGAGCACGGCCTGCGTCAGCTGCACGCTGCCGAAACCGAGAAGTATGCCCACGTCACCTACTTCTTCAACGGCGGCGAGGAGGACGAGTGGCCGGGGGAGACCCGGATCCTCGTCCCGAGCCCCCGGGACGTGCCGAGCTACGACCACAAGCCCGAGATGGCCGCCCGGGAGCTCGCCGAGCGTTTCTGCGCCGAGCTCCCCAACGGCTATGCCTTCGCGATCGTCAACTTCGCCAATCCGGACATGGTCGGCCATACCGGAGTGATCCCTGCCGTCGTCGAGGCTGTGGAAAACGTGGACGACTGCCTGGGGAAGGTTGTGGAAACTGTGGAAAACCTCGGCGGTGCATGCTTGATCACGGCCGACCACGGGAACGCTGAACAGATGCTCGAAGCCGACGGGGTCAGCCCGCACACCGCCCACACGACCAATCCTGTCCCTCTGATCGCGACCGTTCCCGACCTCCGCCTCCGCGAGGGCGGGGAGCTGCGCGATCTCGTCCCCACCGCCCTGGCGCTCCTGGGCTTGGACAAGCCGTCCGAGATGACCGGCGAGTCCTTGGCCACGGGGTAAAAAGGGCTATACTGCTGCGTCCCGTGTCGCTCCAGCAGCCGGATCTGGGGGTTCTGCGGAAGGCTCAGCGGGGAGACGAGCGAGCCTTTTCCCTCATTCTTCGGGCGTACGAAACGCCTGTGTACAACTACGTCCTGAGGCTGGTCGGCGACCGCTCCCTGGCCGAGGATCTGACCCAGGAGGTCTTTCTCCGGGTCTACCAGGGCCTGCCGAAGTTCTCGCTCCGCTCGAAGTTCACGACCTGGCTCTTCCAGGTCACGAAGAACCGCGTGCTGGACGAGCTGCGCGCGACCGAGCGGCGCCCCAAGGCCGTGGTGGCGCTCGACGACATCGCGCCGCTGGAGGTGCTCGACGCGCCGTTCGAGCGCCTGGAGGCGATCCATGCGGTCTGGCGGGCGGTGGAGAACCTCAACGTCGACCTCAAGATGGCGCTGCTCCTCCGCGACGTGGTCGGGCTTTCCTACAGCGAGATCGCAGATTCGCTCGAGATTACGCTCGCAACGGTGAAGTGGCGGATCTACAAGGCCCGCGAGGAAGTCCAGCTCGCGCTGGCCCGCGAAGGCATCACGATCGGCTCGTCCGCGGACGAGGCCGAGCCCGCTCTCACCTAACCCGAGCGGGGGATCCTCTCTCGCGGCCGCAAGTTTCCCGGCCGAAACTGCTCTAGCTAAGAGAGACCCCTGTTCCCCAATCGAGAGAGGTTTGTCCCGTGAAACGCCTCCTACCCCTGCTCGCCCTTTTGCTGGCGGGCTCGACTCCTGCCGGCGCCGGCACAGCCGCCTGGCAGGGCGTGGTCGTCGCGAAGGATCCCGCCCGCAAAGCCGTCGCGACGGCCTCGGCCGGAGGCGTCGTCCGCACCGTCCGCGCGCCCGCTCGCTTCGGCGCCCTTCGCGTCGGCCAGCGCCTCTCCATCCATGCTCGCCCGCTGGCCGACGGCACGTACGCCTCGAGCTCGCTCCGCGTGGCCGGGCGTGCGACGCGAACGCCTCTGCGCGCCGTCGTCGTCCGCTTCGACCGCCGCGCGTCGCGGTACTTCGTCTCGGCCGGCGGCACGACGTTCGCGCTGCGACTCCGCAGCGGCCGCGCGCTCGCCGCCGCAGGCGCCGTCGCCGCACCGGGCGACCAGATCACGACCACCGTCGACGTCTCGAGCGGGACACCGCAGACGCAGCAGGTGACGCAGGTCGGCCACGTCGCGACGGTTCGCATCGAGGGCATCGTCACCGAGCTCGGCTCCGGGACGCTCAAGCTCGTCGTCGCGAAAGCCGGCTTCGTCACGGTCACGATCCCGGCCGGCATGTCGCTCGCCAACGTCAAGCAGTTCGACCAGGTCTCGCTCGACGTCGCGGTCGGGACCGACGGCTCGTTCACGCTCCGCTCGGCCCGCACCGACCAGGGCACCGGCACGGCCGGCAACCAGGGCCCCGGCGGCGAGGACGAGGACGAGGACGACGATGATGACGATGACGACGACGACGATGACGACGAGGATGACGACGACGACGAGGACGAGGACGAGGACGACGACGACTAGGCATCGATGAGCGACCTCGCTCACCCTGCGCCTGGCCGTTCCGACCCCGGGGCGGCCGGCGCGCTCCTCTCCCGGCTCTTCGAGCAGCACGGTCGAACGGTGTACGGCCTGTGCCGGCTCCTCTTACGTGACCCGAACGACGCCGAGGACGCGGCGCAGCAGACCTTCCTCTCGGCCTACCGCGCGCTCGGCAGCGGCGTCGTTCCCCGGGACGGCGGTGCCTGGCTCGCGACGATCGCGCGCAACGAGTGCCGGAATCGTGTTCGCGCGAGGATGCGGGAACCGCTCGTGCTCGAGGCGCAGCTCGTCGCCGCGAGCGAGTCGCTCGACGAAACTGCGGCTCGGTCGCTGCAGATCGCCGAGCTGAAGGCTGCTCTGCTCGATCTGCCGGAAAAGCAGCGCGAGGCGGTTCTGCTGCGCGACGTGTACGGCCTCCGATACAGCGAGATCGCGGCCGCTCTCGGTGCGACGCGACCGGCCGTCGAGGCGCTCCTCTTTCGCGCTCGCCGCCGCCTACAAGGCCGGCTCCGCCCCTTGCGCGATGCGGCGGCCGCGCTGCTCGTCCCAGCGCCGCTCCGCGACGCGCTCGCAGAGGCGATCCCGGGCTTCACCGTCGGTGGCGGAGCAGCTGGTGCGGCCGTCGGGGTGACCGCCGCGAAGCTCGCAGCAGCGACGCTGCTCGTCGGCACAGCCGGAACGACCGTTGCCGTCGTCGGCTCGACCGAGCGGCCACACCATGCACTTGCACCGCCTCCCGCCTCAGCGGCCGTCGCAGACGAGAGGGCGCTGCCGCCGCGAGACCCATCCCGTCGTGTTGCGATCGCCGCCGCGCCGATGGCGAATCGCGTTCATCGCGAGCCGCCGCGGCACTCGCCAAAGGCGCACGTCGCGCGCGCCGCTACCGAGGTCGAGGGGAAACACGACGAGGACGACGAGGAGCAGGACGAGAAGCACCGGCACTCGAGTGGGCCCGGCCCATCGAGCGGTCCCTCTTCGCACGGCCGGAAGCGCGACGCCGATGACGAGCACGAGGCTCGCTCAGGGCCGCGGGCCGCGGACGACGAGCACGGCGACGAAGACGAGGAGGACCGCGGGGGCAAAGGCGGCGGGCAGAAAGGCGGCGGGGACGAAGGCGGCGGAGACGAGGGCGGCGGGGACGACTAGCCCGCGTTCTCGCGCAGCCACTTCGAGAGGTTCCGCGCGTCTTCCGCCGGCGTCGCGCCGTCGGCCGGCGGGGCGACGACGGCCGGCGTCGTCGGCGTTCCGGCGGACCCACTGCCATCACCGCGGGTGACGAGCGCAGCGGCGAGCGCGGCGACCAGAAACGCCGCTCCCGCGATCAGTGCGACGAGGCGGAGTCCCGGCGTCCGCCCGCGAGCGGGCGCCCGACGCCTCGAGCGCACACGCTCCGTCCGCGGGAGCACTTGCGTCGCCGCGGTATCGGGGGCGTCCGAGCCGTCGAGGAGCGCCGCTACCTCCGCCGCCGAAGCGGGGCGGTCCTCGGGCTCGTACTCCAGGCAGCGGCCGATCGCCTCCTTGAGACCGGGCCACGTCTCGCGCGGCAGCGGCGCAGGCGGAGTCCCCCGGCGCCGCGCGAGGTCCGGCAGCCGCTCGACCTGCCAGGGCCGCCGGGCACTCAGCAGCTCGTAGAGCACGAGCCCCAGCGCGAAGAGATCGGTCTGCAGCGTCACCGCGCCGCCCTCGGCTTGCTCGGGAGCGAGGTAGGCGGCCGTGCCGATGATCGTGCCGGCCTCCGTCAGCTCGGTCTCCTCTGCCGCGCGAGCGATCCCGAAGTCGGCGATCTTCACGGTGCCGTCGACGCGCTCGATCAGGTTGCCCGGCTTGAGGTCGCGGTGCACGAGCCCGTGCTCGTGCGCGTGCTCGAGACCGGCGCAGACCTGGCGCCCGAGGCGCTCGACCTCCGCGGGAGGGAGCGGCCCTTCGTCGCGCAGCCGGTCGTCGAGCGTCCGTCCCTCGACGTACTCCATGACGATGAACGGCCGCCCGTCGGCCTCGCCGACGTCGAAGACCGTGACCACGTTGGGGTGCGAGAGGCCCGCGGCCACCCGGGCCTCGCGGGAGAAGCGCGCACGAAAGTTCTCGTCCGCCGCAAGCCCCTCGTCGAGCACTTTGACGGCGACCCGACGGTCGAGCTCCTCGTCGTGAGCGAGGAACACCTTCGCCATCGCACCGCCGCCCAGCTCGCGTTCGACCCGGTAGCGGCC
>DASYUZ010000127.1:0-2093 GCA_036000665.1 Gaiellaceae bacterium | reverse complement strand
AGCTCGCCCTCGCCGCGGATCTCGAGGTCGCGCTCGGCAAGCTCGAAGCCGTCGGTCGTCTCGACCATCGCCTCCAGGCGCGCCCGCGCCGCGTCGGTTAGCTCTTCCTTGGCGCGCGAGACGAGCAGGGTGTACGACTGCTCGCCGCCCCGCCCCACGCGGCCGCGGAGCTGGTGCAGCTGCGCGAGGCCGAAGCGGTCGGCCTCCTGGACGATCATCACCGTCGCGTTCGGGACGTCGACGCCGACCTCGATCACCGTCGTCGCGACGAGGACGTCGAGCTCGCGCGCCTTGAACTGCGCCATCAGCTCGCGCCGCTTCGCCGGAGGCAGCCGCCCGTGCAGGCAGCCCACACGGAAGCCGCGCAGCTCGGCGCGGCGCAGCCGCTCCGCCTCGGCCTCGGCGGCGCGCGCCTGCCGCGTGTCGGACTCCTCGATCACGGGGCAGACGACGTACGCCTGCCGCTCCTCCGCGAGCAGCCGCCGCAGGCGTGTGTACGCCTCCGAGCTGCGTTCCTGCGGGATCCAGCGCGTGACGATCGGCTTGCGATTCGCGGGCGGCTTCGAGATCTCGCTCACCGCGAGGTCGCCGTAGAGCGTGAGGGCAAGCGTGCGCGGGATCGGGGTCGCGGTCATGTGCAGGACGTGGGGCCTGCGTCCTTCGACGAGCGCGCGCCGCTGCTCGACGCCGAATCGATGTTGTTCGTCGATGACCGCGACTGTGAGGCGGGGAAAGTCGACTCCTTCCTGGATCAGCGCGTGCGTGCCGACGACGATGTCGGCATCGACCTTTCCCTTGATCGAGCCCGTGAGGAGCGCGACGCGTACGCCGAGCCCGGAGCAGATCGGCTCGATCGTCAAAAAGTGCTGCTCCGCCAGCGTCTCGGTCGGCGCCATCAGCGCGCCTTGGTGGCCCTGCTCGACCGCGCGCACGAGCGCGTAGAGCGCAACGACGGTCTTGCCGGAGCCGACGTCGCCCTGGAGCAGCCGCTGCATCGGCGCAGTGCGCGCGAGATCGTGGTCGAGATCGGCGATCGCGCGCTCTTGGTGCTCGGTGAACGAGAACGGAAGCGCCGCGCGGTAGCGTGCGGTCAGCTCGCCCGGCTCGACGAGCGCGGGCGCCCGCGCGCCCTCGCGCTCGCGGCGCGCCAGGGCGAACGCGACCTGGAGCTCGAGCAGCTCGTCGAGCGCGAGGCGCCGCCTGCCGCGCTCGGCCTCCTCCTCGAACCGCGGCTTGTGCACCGCGACGAGCGCGTCGCGGACGAGCGGCAAGCGCACGCGCTCGCGCAGCTCGGCCGGGAGGAGCTCGGGAACGTCGTCCACGTACTCGAGCGCTGCCTCCGCGAGCGAGCGCAGCCGTTTCGGCGGGACCGCCTCGCTCGCCTGGTAGACCGGCGCGAAGTCGGCGGTCGCCGACGCCTCGCCGAGGTCGTAGCTCTTGACGACGAAGTCGCCACGGCGTCGCTGGCCGCGCAGGCGCACGTGCGTCCCCGGCTTCAGACGCTCGGCCAGCCAGTCCTGGTTGAACCACACCGCCTCGATCTCGCCGGACTCGTCGGCGACGCGGGCGGTCACGATCGTCACGCGTCGCGCACGCCGCTTGCGCACCGAGCGGACGATTCCGGAGAGGGCGACCTCGTCCTCGCCGAAGACGTCCGCGATCGGGAGCTCAGGAGCCGCCGCCTCGTAGCGGAAGGGCCTGTGGCGCAAAAGGTCCCGGATCGTCTCGAGGCCGAGCTTCGCAAGCCGTTTCTTCATCGTCGCGCCGACGCCCGAGAGCACGTCCAGCTGCAGCTCCAGCCGCTCGGGGCGCGGGGTTGAGCGCGTGCGCGGCCAGACCTCGGGCGGGTCCTCGCCCGAGAACCCCGCGGTGGTGCGGGTTGTCGCGTGCACGACCAGCGCCGAGGCGAGTATAGGAACGCCCGGCGGACGGACCGTGCGTTACGACGCGCCTACGACTCCCCGTCCTCGAACCAGAAGAAACCCACGGTCCCCGGCCCCGCGTGCGTGCCGACGACCGCGCCGAGCGTGGTCACCAGCTCGATCTGCGCCTGCGGGCGCTCTCCGCGCACCATTTTCCGCAACTGCTCGGCG
>DASYUZ010000126.1:0-8985 GCA_036000665.1 Gaiellaceae bacterium | reverse complement strand
ATCTCCTGCGGCTCGGCGAACTGCAGCAGCTCGCCGCGGCGCAGGACCGCGACGCGGTCGCCGATCGTCATCGCCTCGACCTGGTCGTGCGTGACGTAGATCGTGGTGACGCCGATCTCCTTCTGGAGCGTCGAGATCTCGGCGCGCATCTGCACGCGCAGCTTCGCGTCGAGGTTGGAGAGCGGCTCGTCCATCAGAAACGCCTGCGGCTCGCGCACGAGCGCCCGGCCCATTGCCACTCGCTGCCGCTGGCCGCCCGAGAGCTGTCTCGGCTTCCGCGCGAGGTGCTGCTCGAGCCCCAGCGTCCGCGCGACGCTTCGTACCTTCTGCTCGCGCTCTGCGCGCGACAAGCGCGCAAGCTTGAGCGGAAAGGCGATGTTCTCCAACACGGTCATGTGCGGGTAGAGCGCGTAGTTTTGGAAGACCATCGCGATGTCGCGCTCACGCGGGTCGAGGTCGTTGATCACGCGCTCGCCGATCCGGATCTCGCCACGCGTGATCTCCTCGAGGCCGGCGACCATCCTGAGCGCGGTGGTCTTGCCACACCCCGACGGCCCCACGAGGACGACGAGCTCGCCGTCGCCGATCTCGAGGTCGAGCTCGCGAACCGCCTCCGTTCCGTCCGGATAGACCTTGCCGACGTGGGCGAGCGTGACGCGGGCCATGGTCAGATCGATGATCTCATTCGCGCGTCAACGAGGCCACGAGGCCGGACGTGATGTAGCGGCGGAAGACGAGCGCGAGCGCCATCGGCGCGGCGACCGAGAGGATGATCCCGACGGCGATCAGCGTGTAGCTCGCGTCCGGGTTGACCGAGATCGCCGAGATCATCACGGGCACCGTCTTCGCGTTCGTCGTCGACGTCGTCAGCAGTGCGAACATGAACTCGCTGTAGCTGAACAGGAAGGCGAAGGCGCCGACCGCGGCGAGTCCCGGAGCGGCCAGCGGCAGGACGACGTAACGCAAGGCGGCGAACCGCGTCGCGCCGTCGACCCGGGCCGCCTCCTCCATCTCGCGCGGTAACGACTGGAAGTAGAGCGTCAGCACCCAGATCGTGAACGGGAGCGTGAACGCGCTGTGCACGAGCACGAGCGCGAGCTTCGTGTCGAGCAGGCCGAGCTCGCGCAGGATCATGTAGATCGGGATCGCGACGGCGACCGCCGGAAGCAGGCGGCTGCCGAGGATGAAGACGAACGCGGCCTGGCTGCCGCGGAAGCGCTCGCGCGCGAACGTGTAGGCAGCCATTGCGCCGAGCACGAGGTTGATCAGGACGACGAAGAACGCGACGATGAACGAGTTGCGGAGCCCCTCGGGCAGCGTGCGCGCTTCCTGCGTAACGGGACTGCGAAGCAGCCCGCGCACCTCGTATGCCTGAGGGACGTCTCCGGTGAAGACGTACTTGTAGTTCTCGGTCGTCGCCGGCTGGGGAACCCAGTGCGGCGGACGCTCGAACAGCTCGGACTCCGTCTGCAGGCTCGCACTCAGCGCCCAAAGGAACGGCAGCAGGATCGCCACTGCGAGCACGAGGCCAGCCGCGACGAGCAGCGCCGTCTGCAGTGGCCCGCGCTTCACACGACCTCTTCTCGCAGCCGGATGACGCGCATGTAGACGACGATCGCGATCACCAGCGCCGCGGTCATCAGGAAGGAGAGTGCGGCACCCTGGCCGAGGTTGAGGAACTTGAACGTCGCCGTGTACGCGTACCAGGAGAACAACGTCGTCGACGTGCCCGGCCCGCCACCGGTGAGCACGTACACGAGATCGAACACAGAGACCGCGATCATCGTCTCGTAGACGAGAACGATCAGGAGCGGGGCCTTCAGCAGCGGCAGCGTGACGTAGCGGAAGCGCTGCCAGGCAGTGGCGCGGTCGAGCCGGGCGGCTTCCAGGATCTCCGGCGTGATCGTCTGCAGCCCCGCCAGGAAGAGGATCGTCGGCAGCGGGAACTCGCGCCACACGTGCGCCATCGCGACCGCGCCCATGGCCAGATCCGGGTCCGAGAGCCAGGGGACGTAGCTGTCGATGATCCCGAGCTGCAGCAGGAGGCCGTTGAGCGAGCCGAAGTTCCCGTGCAGGAGCAGGCGCCACATGATCCCGGCAGAGACGAGCGGGATCGACCATGGGAGCAGGACGAGCGCCACGAGCACGCCGAACCCGCGCACGCGCTGGTTCAGGAGCAGCGCGACGCCCAGCCCCAGTGCGGTGACCGTCGGCACCGTCAGCAGTGCAAAGACGAGCGTGTTCCGAACCGCGACGTCGAAGGTGTCGCTCGAGATCACCTGCTCATAGTTCTTCAGCCCGACGAACGGCTGGTGGTAGGGGATCGTCAGGATGCGCTGCCGCGTGCTGTTCACGGCCGCGTACACGAACGGGAACAGCGTGAACAGCGCAACGAGCGCGAGGACCGGCAGGATCGTCCCCCAGGTGTAGAGACGCGACCTGCGGAAGCGTTTCGCGGGACGGGGTGCGGTCGCTACGGCCACGAGCGTCGAGGAGGGGCCGGCGGCGCGCGCCGCCGGCCCCTGCGCCTATCCGGAACTAGCCGCCGTGCTGCTCGCGCAGCTGCTCCCAGCGGTCGGCCATCTTCTGGAGGGCCTGCTTCGGAGTCGAGCGGCCCAGGATCGCGGCGTGGATCTGCTCGCGCGCGTAGATGTCCCAGGCGCCCCACCACGGTGTCAGCCCTTCCTTCACACGCGCAAGCTCCGCCTGCTTGCGCTCGAGGGCGACGTCGCCCCATTTGTTGATCGCCTGCTGGACTTGCGGATCGTCGTACAGCGGCAGGTTGGCGAAGCCGAGACCCTTCTCGAGCGCCCACCGCTTCATCACCTTGTACTGGCCGCCCGTCTTGCCGCCGAAGTAGTTCATGAACTTGCAGGAGGCCTTCACCGCAGCGTCCCCCTGGTCGACCGCGCCCTTGCCGAGGCTGTAGAAGCGAACGAAGCCGACGGTGGAGTGCGTACTGCCGGGCATCAGGGCCATCTTGAAGTTGCCCTTTTGCTTGTGCTGGCCGAGGTTGAGCTCGGCGAGGTTGTACTTCGCGAGGATGGTGAAGGCGTGCCGGCCGGCCCCCATTGCCTTGACGACGTCGGGCTCGGCCATCTCGAGCGCCGCGGGGTCGGAGATCTTCAGCTTGTTGCGGGCGTCGGCGAGCCACTGCAGGACCTTCTCCGCCTGACTGCCCGGCTCGTTGAAGACCGGCGCGTTCTCCTTGTTGAACATCGAGCCGCCGTCTCCGTAGACCATCGAGTAGACGAACTCGATCGCCCACGGATCGTCCTTCTTCATCGGGATGTTGATCGGGTACTGCGCGATGCCCTTCTTCTTCATCGCGAGCGCCTGCTGCTGCAGCTCGGCCAACGTCTGCGGCGGACCGCTGAAGCCCGCCTGCTTCACCATCTTGTCGTTGTAGATGAAGATGACGAGGTCGGCGTAGTACGGGACGCCGTACAGCTTGTTGTCGAGCGTCATCCCCTCGGCGGCGTACGGCGCCCATTCGTCCTTGTAGTTCGCGAGCCCGGGGCAGCGCTTGTCGATGGGCTCGAGCCAGCCGGCGGCGACCCACTCACGCAGCCAGTGGTCGGACGAGTACGCGACGTCGGGCGCGTTCCCGCTCGTGAACTTGGTCGCCATGATGTCGTGGTAGTCGAACCACGAATGGTCGGCGAGCTTGATCGTGATCGCGGGGTTCGACTTCTCGAACCGCTTGATGTTGTCCTGGATCGTCTCGATCGAGTACGACCAGACGACGAAGTCCAGATTCCCCGCTGCCTTGACCCCTTCTGCGGGCGCAGCCTCGTCGTTGCCGCCACAGGCGGCGATGGAGAACAGTGAGCCCGCGGCGACGACGCCCGCGAAGAACGCGACCCGTCTGCGCAAGAGCATTGGCATTCCCCTCCTTAGCCCACTTCGAGCAATGCTTCGGGTGCGGTATATACACCGTTCGAGCCGGTCGTCACAAGCCCAGGAGGTTCGCGGTGGCAGGTGTGAGAGAGATCATCGAGCTGCGGATGCGCATCGGCGGCGAGTGGGTGGAGGCGCAGACCGGCGAGAGCTTCGAGACCGTCAGCCCGGCGACCGGCGAGGTACTCGCCGTGCTGCCCCAGGCCGGCCGCGAGGACGCGCGGGCCGCGATCGAGGCCGCCGGCCGCGTTCGGAAGAAGGTCGCCGCGACGCCGGTCTTCGAGCGGGCCGAGCTCTGCGAGCGGGTCGCCGAAGTGATCGACAAACGCCGGGACGTGCTCGCACGCGAGCTCTCGCTCGAACAGGGCAAGCCCTACCGGGAGGCGGTCGACGAAGTCGCGTTCGCGGCCGAGCTCTTCCGCGACGCCGCCGAGAACGTCAAGCGGCTCGAGACCGGAATCATTCCGTCGCGCGACCCCCGCAAAAGGGTCCTCACGGTCCGCGAGCCGCACGGCGTCGTCGGGATCATCACGCCCTGGAACTACCCGGTGGGGATCCCGAGCGAGTACCTCTCCGCGGCGCTCGCAAGCGGTAACGCCGTCGTCTGGAAGCCCGCTCCGACCACCTCGCTGATCGCCGTCCGCCTGACGGAGTGCCTGCTCGACGCAGGCGTGCCCGAAGGGGCCGTCAACCTCCTGTTCGGCGGAGGCGAGGTGGGCGAGGAGCTCGTCTCCAACCCGGGCACGCATGCCGTCGGCTTCACAGGGAGCTCGGCCGTCGGGAGCCTCGTCGCCAAGAGCGCAGGCGCCAAGCCGATGCTGCTCGAGCTCGGCGGGAACGGGCCGACGATCATCCTCGACGATGCCGACCTCGACCTCGCGATCGAAGGTACGGCGTTCGGCTGCTTCTCGAACGCCGGCCAGATCTGCCAGTCCAGCGAGCGGATCC
This sequence comes from Gaiellaceae bacterium, assembly GCA_036000665.1. GTDB lineage: Bacteria > Actinomycetota > Thermoleophilia > Gaiellales > Gaiellaceae > JACCTU01. The sequence goes on along the minus strand of DASYUZ010000126.1, from coordinate 4,137 downwards.
TCGTCCAGCCGAAGGTGCACGACGCCGTGCTCGAGGGACTCGTGCGGAAGGCGGAGTCGATTCGCCTCGGCCATCCGCTCGACGAGGAGACGACGATGGGGCCGCTCAACAACGAGGGCGTCGCCTCGAAGACGGACGAGCACCTCGACGACGCCCGCGAGCGTGGCGCCGTGATCGTCAGCGGCGGCGGCCGGGCCGAGGCCTTCCCCACGTCGCTCTACTACTCCCCGACCGTTATCGACCGCGTGCCGGTCGACTCGCTGTTCAACCGAGACGAGACGTTCGGCCCGGTCGCGCCGGTGATCTCTGTGCGCGACATCGACGAGGCGCTCGAGGTGGCGAACGCGTGCACGCTCGGCCTCTGCGGCTCTGTGTTCACGAGCAGCCTGCGCAAGGCGTTCTACTGTGCGGAACGACTCGAGTGCGGCGTCGTCAACGTCAACGAGACGACTGCGTACTGGGACGGCCGGACGCCCTTCGGCGGTTACTCCGGCAAGGGCAGCGGCGTCGGTCGCCTGGGCGGGATGGCGACGATCCACTCGCTGACGCAGGTGAAGAGCATCGTCCTGGACGTCGAGCACGTGAGGGACTGACGTAGAGGCCCGGCTGGAGCTCCTCACCCACGAGGAGGTCGGTGCGCTCGACCGCGAGCGGACCGTGGTCGTCGTGCCGACCGCCGCCATCGAGCAGCACGGCCCGCACCTGCCGCTCGACACCGACACCTTCCTCTGCACGAGCGTCGCTCGGGCGGGCGCAGCCCGCGCCGGCGACACGCTCGTCACGCCGACGGTCTGCTTCGGCTCGTCCGAGCACCACATGGCCTTCCCCGGCACGGTGACGCTGAGCCAGGAGACGTTTCGGGAGACGGTCGCCGAGGTCTGCCGCAGCCTCGCGAGGCACGGCTTCCGCCGGCTGCTCGTCGTCAACGGGCACGGCGGGAACACGGCGCTGAACGCCGCCACGGTGCAGCAGCTTGGCTTCGAGACGCCCCTGAACATCGTCGCGCTCGATTACTGGACACTGGCCCGGCAGGTTGTGGACGAGGTCCGCGAGTCGCTCACGGGAGGCATGGGCCACGCCTGTGAGTTCGAGACCTCGTTGATGCTGCATCTACGGCCCGACTCGGTCCGGCGTGACCTCGTCGTCCGCGAGATCGTCCAGCCGCGCTACGCAGCGGAGAGCTTCGACATGTTCGAGCGGAGCGGCGTGAGCGCGCACTGGAAGACCCACGAGCTGTCCCGCTCCGGCGTCATGGGCGCGCCGGACCTCGCGACAGCAGAGAAGGGTCAGGTTCTGTTCGAGGCGTCCGCCGCCGGGCTCGCGACGTTGATCGAGGAGCTGCGCGCGCGACCGCTTCCATCCGCGTGAAGCGCCACGGGCCCGCGCGAGGCGGGCCCGTGGCGCGAGAAGCGATCGATCACGTACAGCTTGGGAAGCGGAACACGCCGATGCGCGTTTGCCACGGCCTCCCGTCCGCCGAAGTCCCCGAGCGGGCGTAGTACTCGTTGATGTACCAGAACGTGCAGCCGTCCGTGGGGTCGACGTTCATCGAGGTGTAATCGCCCCAGCGCGAGTTGGTCGTCGTCTGCACACCCGCGCCGTTCTGGAGCACGGTCTCGCCCTGCGACAGCTCACCAAGCGGATCGCCTGCGAGCCGTCCGGCGTAGCGGATGCCCGGGAACACGTTCGTCGCGTTGACGACGCTGTAGCCGAGCGCCATGTTGCCCTGCTTGTCGAGGGCGACGCTGCCCATCCAGCGGTGGACGCCGTCGTCCGGCGCCCAGGTTCCCTCCTGGAAGAGGACAGGATCGCGCGGGTTCCGCAGCTCCCACCAGCGGATGCCCGCCAGCGCGGGCCTTGCCTCCACCGACTGGTTGGTGACGAGGGACTCGTACCTCCCGAAGTTCCGGTACTGGAGCCGCCAAATCGGCCGCTGCCGGTACGAGAGGATGTCGAGGAACTGCGCCGGGTCCGTGATGCCGGGCTGCGGCAGACAGTCACGACTCGACGGGCCGCACGGATAGACCGTGTCGTACTCGGCGATCGGCACGTGCTTGACGAAGGTGAACGTCGCCGCCGCCGGGTTCCTCCAGTCGACGTTCAGGTGGAAGATGTTCAGTGCGTCGAACGGCGCGTGGTCGCCGGCGTCGTCGTCCATTGACCCCACGATGTATTCGGGACTGCCGCGCGGCGGCTGGCGTTTGCCGTCGAGATCCGCCGGCAGGAGGCCGTCACCGACGAGATATTCCGGCTTGTTCAGCTGGAACCTCACGAACTGCGTGTTCGGGTCGCCGGCGACGAGCTGTCGACGGTTGATCGCGTAGACGCCGATCAACTCGTTGCTCCCTTGGAACTCCCGCGTCGTGATGAAGAGGCCATTCGGCATCACGCCGTACTTCGGGTAGTCGGGGAAGTTGTTTCCCGTCGTGAACGCGTAGCGGAAGTACGCGCCTGTCGGATCCGACGTTTGCGAGACAGCGACGCAGTTGAAGAACGGCAGGTTCTTGATGTCGAGTCCGCGGGTCGTGAACTGCGTCAGGATCCACCGGTCGGAGACCTCGTCGTAGAGCACGATCGGGTCGCCGCTCGGGTCCGTGCAGTCGTCGATCGGGAAGCCCTGCCAGAGCGTTCCCGTGTCGGCGGGCCCGAAGAGCCGAGTGCCCTGCTTCGAGTAGACCGCGAACGTCAGGTTCGTCATCGCAACGTAGTGCGACGGGCCGACGTCGCCGTTCGGGTCGGGCGGATTGACTCTGAAGCCGAAGATCCTGAAGTTGTCTTCGTTGCTCGGTCCCTCGAAGGTCAGCAGAGGTGCCGGCATCGCGGCCGCAGGTGCAGTTTGCTGGAGTGCGCCGTCCTTCTTGTGCGGCGGTTGCTCGGCCGGCCCTACGCCTTGCTCGCCGATGTTCTTCGGTTCGCCGCCCTTCGGCTTGACCGGCTTCAGCTCCCTGAGCGGCGGCGTCGTGTCGAAGGCCACCGCCGCGCCGACGACCGGCGGCGAGATCGACGCGATCGTCGTTTCGCGGGTACCGCCGGACGCGGTTGCGACCAGAGCGGCGAGACACAAGGATGCGACGATCAGCGTCGCGCCCAGCAGCGTTCTGCGCATTCCTCCTCCTCCTCCTTCTCCCCCCGTTTGCGGGACGTGACCTAACACGGGCGGAAGACCGGGGTCAAGCCGGCAGCTCGCGAGCCCGGTGGGCGCGCGGGTCGTCTCGGCCGCGCAGGTTCATCTCCACGAGGCGAGCGGCCGCTGCGACTGCAGCCCGGGCGATCAACGCGGCGACCTCGGCGTCGCCCGCGACGCTGCCGCGCGCCGACGCTCTCGTCCGCTCGGCGAGCCGGACAACGTCTGCCGCGTGCTCCGCGATCTCCAGCGGGACGTCGATCGTCCGCTCGCGGGCCGCGTCGCTTCGTGTCTCCATCAGCTCGGCGTAGGCCGCGGCGTCCTCGTCCGCAAGCGCGAGTAGACGCTCGCGCAGGCGCACGGCCTCGTCGGCCGAGGGCTCGTCACCGGAGAACCGCGCCGTCAACTCGGCGAGCGCGGCGGCGAGCGCAGCCGTCACCGCAGTCGCAGCACCGCTAGCGGGCGTGGGCGCGCGCTCCCCCAGGGCCGCCGCGAAGTCACCGACCGAGAGGTCTGCGAAAGGCATCGGGAGACGATACGCGGCCGATTGCGTGGGCTGTTCCGTTTGAATTACGCTCGCCGGGAGGGGCCGGGTACGAAGGAGGGCGTTTGGGCGTTCAGGTGGAGACCGTGCGCAGCGTCGAAGTGCCGACTCGGATCGTGCACGGCCTCGGCGCGCTGGGCCGCCTGGGCGAGGTCGCGGCGGAGCTCGGGATCAGCCGGCCGCTGCTCGTCACCGACCGCGGGGTCGAGGCCGCCGGCCTCACGGGCCCCGCCCTCGAGCAGCTCCCGGACGCCGTCGTCTACGCGGACGTCTTCCCGAACCCGGACATCGAGCTGATCGGTCGCGCAAGCGCCGTCTACCGCGAGGAGGGCTGCGACGGCCTCGTCGCTCTCGGAGGCGGCTCGCCCATTGACACGGCCAAGGCGGTGGGCGTCGAGGTCGTCCACGGCGGCTCGATCGTCGAGTACGAGTACGACCACACGCCGATCACGAAGCGCATCCCGCCGCT
>DASYUZ010000125.1:0-4762 GCA_036000665.1 Gaiellaceae bacterium | reverse complement strand
GGAGAGATCGGGCGCGGGACCGCGTCCTCGGGCGTCGGAAAGCGCTCCGCGTCGCCGTAGATCGACGACGACGAGGCGAGCACGACTCGCGCGTTCGCGGCCGCGGCCGCCTCGAGCACACGCTGCGTCGCGAGCACGTTGCAGTGGACGTACCGCTCGAAGTGCTCGAAGCTCCGCCGGACGCCAGGCTGCGCGGCGAGATGGAAGATTCCCTCGACGCCGTCGAGCTCGAGCGCGTCCTCGGCGAGGTCCAAGCGGAGGACGGGGAAGCCGCGCGCGTTCTCCTCCTTCAGCGCGGGGTCGTAGTAGTCGCTGAAGGCGTCGACCCCGACAACGTCGTCGCCGCGCGCGAGCAGGGCCTCGGCGACGTGCGAGCCGATGAAGCCTGCGGCGCCCGTGACGAGGTAGCGCGTCATGTCGCACGCCGAATGTAGACCTGCCGGAGGCGCCACGCGGGCGACTTCCGCACGAGCGGCAGCACGGCGCGCCAGGCGCCGACGCGCGCGGCGTAGACCGCGCGTTCGGCTGCGGCCCGCGCGCGGCGGCCGGGATGGGGGTGGGCACGCTCATACCCGAGCTCCGACAAGACGTCCCCCGCGATCGCCTCGAAGAGCTCGACGTCTCGCTCCGCCATCTGCTCGCGCCACTTCCTGGCCGTGCTCGCCGGCGGCTGCGCGAGGAGTACATGATCGACGGTGATGTCGAGGTCCGGCGCCCGGTGGTACTCGAGCATCGTCGGCTCGTAGGCGAGGCCGAGGAAGGAGCAGACCGCACGCAGCCGCGCCCCGGGATCGGCGACGAGCTCCTCGTAGCGCACCTCCAGGTACGGGTGCTCCCGGCCGAAGCGGCGCGCGGCGAGGATCTCGCGGCGCCAGGCGGCGGCGAAGTCGCCAACTGCCCGCGGGCGCGAGACGTTGAAGCGCGGCCTGCGCGTCATCCCGAGGAACGAGAGTGCCGCGTCGCGGCCGTCGCGGACGATGTGTACGTAGCGCGCGTTCGGGAAGACGCGGGCGAGCAGCTCGAGATGTTGCATGTAGAGCGGCGTCTTGTCGCCGTAGCGAGCCTTCCCCTGCGACTCCGCGTACGCCGAGTAGACGCCGTCGATCACCTGCGCGAAGCTCGGCTCCGCGGGAAGGTGCTGCCCCAGCGCTTCGACGTCGATCCCCCACTGACGGATCCGCTCGAGTCTCCGCAGATCGGCGAGGATCGCGTTCCGGTCGGGACGCTCGCCGTGGCGGTCCCAGAGCTGCGGGATGAAGTACGACTCCGTCGGAATCGCAAGCTGCGAGTGCGCGTCGAGCATCGACTTCAGCAGCGTCGTCCCGCTGCGCGAGACACCGAGGACGATGACTGCGCTCATCGCTCGTCGAGCGCGTACACGCGGTGCTCGCCGACGAGGTAGACGCGCTGCTTGTCCGCGACGACAGGTGTGTACTTCCCGTCGGGGAATTGCCAGATGACCCGCCCCGTCCGCGCGTCGAGTCCGTACGTGCGCTCCTTCAGCGTCGAGAAGTAGACGATCCCGCGCACGACCGTCGGCGAGCCCGAGATGTGTCCGTTCGCCTTGAACTTCCAGCGCACGTCGCCGGTCGCAGCGTCGAGCGCGTAGAAGGTGCTCGAGTAGGAGCCGATCAGCACCAGTTTTCGCCACACCGCAGGCGAGGAGTAGACGTACCCGCCGGTCGACTGCGACCAGATCAGCTTTCCGCTCGTCGCGCCGAACGAGTAGACCTTGCCGTCCGTGGCGCCGATGTACACGCGCCCGTACGCGGCCGCCGGCGTCGCGTAGAACGTCCCGCGCTTCCCGAGCCGCTGCTGGGCCGCGGCGCGCCAGACGAGCTTGCCCGTCTTGCGGTTCAGCGCATAGACGTGGTGGTCGTACGAGCCGACGTAGACGCGGTTGCGGGAGACGCTCACGGAGCCCTTGATCTTGCCCTTTGCACGGAAGACCCACTGCACCTTGCCGGTGCGCGCGTAGAGGGCGTACACGCGGCCGCTCCAGTCGCCGAGGTAGACGACCCCGTCGACGACGACCGGCGAGGACTCGCTCGGCGCGATCCTCGTCTGCCAGCGGAACTGTCCGAAGCCGGCGAAGCGCGCAACCACGAGGCCCTGGAGCCCCTTCTGCTTGCCGCGGTTGCACGGAGGCGCGTTCATGTACGTCTGGATCACGAGGTGCTCCCACACGGCCGGTGACGAGGCGGTGCAGCGACGCGCGTCCTTCTTCCAAGCGCGATTGCCGGTCTTCGCGTTCACCGCGTACAGCCGCCCGTAGCTGTTCGCGAAGTAGAGGCGTCCGTACGCGATCACCGGCGGGAACTCGACGAGCGTGCGTGCGCGGAAGAACCAGCGCACCCTGAACGGTGGCCGGTGCGGGTACTCGACCGTGCGGTGCCGCTCCGGGTCGAATCCGTACGTCGGCCAGAACACTCCCGGCTCCTTCGGCTTCGGCGGTGCCGCCTCCGTCGTGACGAACTCCTCCGTGGACGAGCCGCGGACGTCCCGCCCCTGCCGGTAGCGGGCTCCGACGAACACGGCGGCCGCGGCGCCCGCGACGAGCAGCAGCGCCGCGAGCGCGAGCAGGAGCTTCTTCATCGCTTCCGGTGCTTGGGGGCTGCCGCCCCCAAGCGAAAACGGGCGCCGGGCGGAGCCCGGCCCCCTCTTCTGGTCGGGCCCGCCGAGCGGGCCCTCGGGTCGACGGCGTAGAGCCGCGAGTAGCCGTGCAGGAGCAGGCGGCGGCCGTTGCCCGAGACCGGAACGTACTCGCCGTGGGGGAAGCGGAGGAGCACGCGGCCCGTCTTCGCGTCGGCGCCGATGATCCGCCCGCGCGTCGAGCCCGCGTAGGCGACGCCGTCGACGACCACCGCCGCGCCGGAGACGGCCCCGCCCGCACGCAGCGACCAGAGGACGCGGCCGCTCGAGGCGGCGACGGCGTACAGGTGGCCGTTGTAGGAGCCGAAGAACACGCGGCCCGCCCAGGCGGCGGGCGATGAGTAGACGTACGAGCCCGTGTGCACGCGCCAGAGGTAGCGGCCTCGTGTCGAGAACGCCGTGAGCGAGCCGCCCGTCGAGGAGGGAACGAACACCCTCGACCCGAGCACGGCCGGCGTGCCGTAGACGCGGCCGTTCACCCGCGCGGTCCAGCGCGAGCGACCGCTTGCGGTCGTGAGCGCTAGAAGGCGACCGCAGTAGTCGCCGAGGAACATCGTCCGTCCGCTGATCGCGACGCTCGACGTGATCTTGCAGTTGCCGCCGCGGGACCAGCGAACGCGCCGCCGGTTCAGGTCGAGCGCGTAGACCCGGCCGGACCGCGTTCCGAAGTAGTCGATGCCGTAGCGAACGACCGGTGAGGACTCGATCGGCGACCCCGCCCGGAACGCCCATAGCACCTTGCCGTTCGAGCGCCGCAGCACGTAGACGTTCCCGCGCATCGTGTGCACGACGAGCTTGTCGCCGACGACCGCGGGCGACGCGGCCATCTTCTCACCCAGGTTGCGGCGCCACGCGACCTTCCCGTTCCGCATCGAGAGAGCGCGGATCGTGGCTCGGTAGTTGCCAATGTAGGCAACGCCTTCCGAGACGACGGCCGGGAACTCGATCAGCGCGCCGAGCCCGCGCGTCCACGCCACGCGGAAGGGCGGGCGGATCCGGATGTGGGTCTGGGCCTGCGTCCGCTGCGGGCCTGCGCCGTACATCGTCCACTGCAGCGAGCGCCGGTAGACGCGCACGACCACTTTCGTCCGCCGCTTGAACGGCGGGCGCGCGAGCTTCGGCAGGTAGCCCTTCGCGGTGATCCGGACCGGGACGGAGCGCCGGCAGCGGAGGCGGTGGCGGGCGAACCCCCTGCGGTCGGATCGGACGACGCGGTCCGCCACGCGTACGGCGGCCCCCCGCACGGGCCGATGGGTGTCCCCGTCCATGACGGCGACACGGACGCGAGCCGGCGCGCAGGGGCGGACGTTGTGGCTCTGAGCCACACGCTCCGCCCGCGCGGCGCCGCACGCGGCGGCCAGGCCCGCGAGGGCCAGGAGCACGGCGATCCGCAGGGTCACGCCTCGGTGGGCTCGGCGACGTCCTCGAACGGCACGAGCGTACCGCCGTCGTCGGCGGTGAGCGTCACGTGCGAGAAGAAGCGCGTCATCACGACGCCCTCGCGGAACTCGCCCAGTCGCGGGGGCGGCCGCTCCCCCCGGGCGAGAGCGAGCGCCAGCTCGGGGTAGCGGCTCCCGGCGGCCGTCGGCAGCGGGAAGCCGCCGCCGAAGCGCGGGTTGATGTCGGTCACGTAGTGCGTCCCGTCGGCCTCGCGAAAGCACTGGATGTTCGCGGGTCCGACGATCCCGAGCGTCTCGGCCACGCGGCGGCCGAACTCGATCAGGCTCCAGTCCTTGATCGTCATCCCCTTGATCGACTCGCCGCCCTTCGACTCGATCATCGTGCGCGGAATCGCGTTCAGGCAGCGGGCGTCCCAGTCACAGAAGACGTCGATCGAGAACTCCTCACCGAGGCAGAAGGCCTGCACGATCGAGTCCACCGGCGTGTAGTGGAGGAAGAACTCGAGCTCGGTCGCGTTCTCGGCGCGGTAGATGTGGCGCGAGCCGAAGCCGTGGCGCGCCTTCACCAGCACGGGAAACCGCGGGTCGGCCGAAACTTCCGTCGGAAGCCACGTCAGCGGCGATGGCAGCCCGCGCTCCTCGAGCAGCTGGTGTGCGAGGTACTTGTCGCCGAGGCGCTCGACGACCTCCTCCGACGGCAGCAGGACGAG
>DASYUZ010000124.1:0-2314 GCA_036000665.1 Gaiellaceae bacterium | reverse complement strand
GTGACGCCGCGCCGCCAGCCCTCCAGCCGGAAGAACGTGCGTCCCTCGACGGTCGCCAGCAGATAGGCGCGCACGCTCTTCCGCAGGCCGCGCCGTCTATCCCCCACGATGCGCACCCGCTCACCGCGAGTCGAGACGGTCGTGAAGGCGTCGCCGGCGCGGGCAAAGGTCCGTCGCGCCGGCGTCGCCACACCGGAGACGACGCGGAGGACCTCCTCCTTCAGCGCGGGGAGCGGACCCAGCGACGCGCCCGTCGTCAGATCGAAGCCCTGCCGAGCGCGTGTCTGACGGACGTGAAGCAGATGTCCGTACGGACCGGCAAACACGAGCTCGTCGAAGCGGGTGGTGCCGAACAGATGGTGAAGCCGGCGGCCGCTTGCGCTGAAGATCGAGACCCCCGTGCCCGGACCGGAACGCGCGGGACGGATGTCGGGACCGAAGGTCACCAGCCGCTCCTGTTTGGCGTGAACGTACAGGGTGCGTGGGTCCAGCAACCTGGCCGTCCACCGTTCGGTGTCGACGAGCCAGATGCCGCCCGCCGGTGTCCCCGTTGGAGCGACGACGCCGGTGACCGCGACGTGCCGATCGTCGGCCGCAATCGCCTGCACCGTCGAGATCAGCGCCCGCGCGATTCCTCGCTTCGGAGCGCTCAAGATGTGCCGCTCAGCGCTGAGCGTGTCGAGCTCCACGGAGATCGCCTGACCGGTCCGGTGCCCCCAACCGTCGGTGAAGAGGAACGCCCGCGCGCCGGAGGGCGCGACCGCGAACGCGGTCTGCACGCGCGCGCCGCCGCGGCGGCCGACGACGATCTCCTTCGTTCGCACCGAGTCCGCGTCCGCAACGACGACGGTCACCCTGTCGTCGCGCTGTGAGGAACGGCCGAGGAGCAACACGAGCCGGCCGCCGGCGGTCGTGGACCCGCCCTGGATCGCGAGCTTCGGCAAGGGGCGCCGCGCGACGACGCGACGTGTCTCCGGATCGACGACCACGAGCGTCCGCTCGCGAATGTGGCGGAAGTACGGTCGGCTCAGCCGCTCGACGACCGCAAGGAGGCGGTCTGGACCGATCCAGGCGAGCTGTCTGACGGAGCGGAAGCCGCCGGCGTCGTCCGCGACTCGGATGTCCGCGACCAGCCCGAAGGGCTTGAAGCGGACGAGCCGGACGACCGCTCGGCGTCCGGCCGACGTCGCGAACATCGCGCCGTCCGGAGAAGCCGACACGGCGGGGAAGAACGGTCTCCCGTAGTCCAATCCCCGACCGAATGGGCGGAGCGTTGCGGGGTCGACCGGCACGAGGCGCATTCCCGAGCGGCTCGCGAGCACCGCCGCTGCGGCCGCGTCACGCGGCGACACGGCCGCGGCGGTCGTGACCCGAACCACGGAGACAAGCCGGTCGCCGGCGTAGGCGCGCACGCTCTCGGCCTCCGCGCCGGTCCCGGTGGCCTCGTAGCTGAAGTGCCCGTCCGCGACGGCGAGCTCGATCTCCGCTCCGTCGACGCGAACGACCGCGACGCGAGTGACGTCGTCGCGTGCGCTGCCCCGCAGCGCCGAGCCGTACCCGCTCACCTCGAGCGCCTGGCCGTCTTCGGCAGCGAGCGTCGCGCCGGTGAGCGCGAACGCGGCGGCCAGCGTCAGCCCGGCGGCGCCCAGTTTCCCCACGCGTCCCTTCATCGGCCCTCCTTCGCGATCGGTTCGAGGGCACGCGCGGCGGCGAGGACGAGCGGCCGCGACGAGGCCCAGATCGTGACGAAAATCCTTCCGGCCCGCAGTTGTCCCAACCAGCGCGCGTCGGCCAGCTCCGTCACGACGACGCGCCCCGCACTCGGAATCGCGGTGCCGGCATACGTGCTCCCGCCGAGGTAGGCGTACGCCGGCTCGGGCCGCGGCGCCTGCTGGAGCTCGATGGTGGCCGGCCGCCGGCCGTAGAGGAGGCGGACGCCTGTCCCCAGCTCCGTTCGCCCGGCCGGACGCGCGTACGCTCGAACGAGCCGCTCGACCTCCACGGCCGTCAGCTTCAGGCCTTCGACCTCGGCGCCGCCGCTGACGGGTCGCCACGGTTCACCCGCCAGCTCGGAGAGCGTGACGCTCCGCGACGAGACGACGCTCCCCCGAATCGGCTGCGAAACGCGCACTGCCGGCAGCTCGAAGTCGCCGGGGCTTCGGTCGCGGGCGCGGATCTCGAGCACGTGCCAACGCACGCGGGACCCGACCAGCGATTCCACGAACAGCGGCGTCAGCGTCTGCGGATCGAGCGCGACGCGCTCGTGCGAGGCACCGGTCCCGAACTCGAGCCAGAGCACGGGGCGGCCGTCGAC
>DASYUZ010000123.1:0-6685 GCA_036000665.1 Gaiellaceae bacterium | reverse complement strand
GGGGACTGTCCCCGCGCTCCTCGGCGACAGGTCCCTTACGGCCGCCGCGACACACTTCTGTGACCGGGACTGTCCCCGGGAAATGGCGCAACCGAGCCAAAGTGCCTGCCGCGACCCGTGGGGACTGTCCCCGCGGCTAGCGCGGCGAGTACGCGGCGCAGAGCATTCCGTAGTACGTCGGCCGTTCGTAGGCGAGGAGCTCCGCGTCGTAGCCGTCGCCGACGGCGCCGTGGAGCATGAGCAGCTGCCAGAGGCTGTCGGCCTTGGCGCGCTCGACCAGGCTCGGCTCGAGGTAGAGCAGGCGCTCGAGCCGGTTCGCCTCGACGAGCTCGACGATGCGGCCGTCGTACTCCGCGGCGGCGGCGTCGAAGCCGTACGGGCCGTCGGCGTCGTGCGCGTGACCGTGATCGGCGCTCGCGATCAGCGCGATCCGCCGGCGCCCCGTCGCCCGAGCGAGCGCGGCGCCCGCGCGCACGTGCTCGTCCCACGAGCGGTCACGCGCGGGGCTGACCAGGACGACGGGCGTGCGTTGGAGGAACCAGAGCGGGACCAGCGCGCCCCCGTCGAGCGGCATCCTTGCCTCGCGGAGATCGTTGCCGCCGTAGCTCACGCCGAGCGCCGGGATGCCCTCGACGCCGAGCACCTCGAGGATCGCGCCGGCAAGCTCGCGGTCGGTGGGCGCCTCGAGCTCGTGCTCTGCGAACTCACCCGAGACCTCGCCCGCGGTGACGACGGCGAAGTGGCGATCGACGTGGACGTTGTGCGGCGTGACGACGATGGTGGTCTCGGCGCGCGCAGCCGCGAAACGCCGCCCGATCTCGACGAGCGCGTGATGTGTCCGCCCCTCGCCGAACGCGAGGTCGCCGTGCGGCGCGATCGCAGCTGAGACGATCAGGCCGCGAGCGCGCGCAGGTCTTCGAGGGCCCCGCCGAGCAGGTTCTCGCGCAGGTCGAAGAGCCCCGCCCAGAGCGAGGCGCGGTCGACATCGCTGCCCAGGCGCGCGGTGGCAGAGAGCCCCTCGAGAGCCCGAACGAGGACGGCGAGCTCCAGATAGACCTGCGCAACCCTCGCGGGCGACGCGCGCACGCCGGCCCGCGCCAGGATCGGCCCCCACTCCATCAGCTCCGCGCGGCTCGGCTCGCCGTACCAGGAACGGCCCTCGGCGCGCTCCGGCTGGAGCTCGAGCAGGTACCGACCGAGCGGCTCCTCCAGACCGCTCAACGCCGTCTCCACGCGATCGGCCGCATGGCGCAACGCGGCCTCGCGGCCGCCGGGCGAGCTCGGTGTCGCATCCCCGCGCGCCCAGCGCTCGACCAGCCGGCAGAACGCGAGCCCGGCGGCCTCGCAGGCGCCGAGCTGCGCGATCACGCGCCGCGCAGTTGCCTGCTCGGCAGCGTGCTCGATCAGCACGTCGGCCCAGGTCGGCTTCGCGACGACGGTCATACCTCGACGACCACGGGAAGGATCATCGGCCGCCGGCCGGTGCGGTCGTAGATCAACTGCCCGATCGCGTCATGCAAGTGCTCCTGGATCAGCTTGATCTCCTCGATGTCGGCGCTCACAAGCTCACGCAGGACACGCGCCGCCTCCTCGCGCGTCTCGGCGAGCACCGGCTCGCTCTCGGGGAACCCGCGCGCGATCAGCTCCGGCTGCGCGTCCGTGCCCGTGCCGTTGACCGTCGCGACGACGATCAGCACGCCGTCTTCGGACAGCCGGCGCCGGTCTCGCAAGGCGACGTCGCTGACGTCGCCCACGCTGAGCCCGTCCACGAACGTGACCCCCGAGTCGATCTGGTCGACGATGCCGACGCCCTGGCGGCTCAGCTCCACGACCGAGCCGTTCTCGGCGATCAGGATCGCGTTCGCCGGGACGCCTGCGTCGCGAGCGAGCCGTGCGTGGGCCGCAAGCATACGGAACTCTCCGTGAACGGGCATCACCGCGCGCGGGCGGAGCAGGCCCAGAATCGTCCGGATCTCCTCCTCGCATGCGTGCCCGGAGACGTGCACCGGCGCAATCTCCTGGTGCAACACCTCCGCGCCGTTCCGCGCGAGCCGGTTGATCGCGTCGTGTACGCGCAACTCGTTCCCCGGCACGGGCTTCGCCGAGATGATCACGGTGTCGCCGCTCTCGACGCGAATGGCAGGATGGTCGTTGTACGCGATCCGCGTCAGCGCTGACATCGGCTCGCCTTGCGAGCCCGTGCAGAGGATCAGCTGCTGCGCCGGCGGTAGCTCCTCGAGCTCCTGCGGCCGGAGAACCACGCCCTCCGGGACGTCCATGTAACCCAGGTTGCGTGCGATGTTGGCGTTCTTCCTCATTGAGCGGCCGACGATGGCGACCTTGCGGCCGGTTTGGACCGCGACGTCGATCGCCTGCTGCATCCGGTGGACGTTCGAGGCGAACGACGACACGAGCACGCGGCCCTGACGGAGCGGGATGATTTGGCGGAACGCTTCTCCCACGAGGCGCTCGGAGGGCGTGAAGCCAGGCCGCTCGGCGTTCGTCGAGTCACCGAGGAGCAGGTCGACGCCGAGATTCCCGATGTCCGCAAGCCGCCCGACGTCGGTCCTCACGCCGTCGACGGGCGTGTGATCGAGCTTGTAGTCGCTCGTCTGGACGATCCGCCCTGCGGACGTCTCCGTGACCACGGCAACGTTGTCCGGAACCGAGTGCGCCATGCGCACGAAACTGACCTTGAAGGGCCCGATCTGCTCGCTGCTGTCCGGATCGATCTCGCGCAGGTCGGTCGACTGGAGCAAGCCGTGCTCGTCGAGCTTCGACTTGACCAGCCCGAGCGTGAGCCGCGTCGCCCAGACCTGTTCGACGCGAATGTCGCGAAGCACGTACGGCAGCGCGCCCACGTGGTCCTCGTGCGCGTGAGTCAGGACGATGCCGCGAACCCGCTTGTCGCGGAGATAGCCGAAGTCGGGCAGGACGAGGTCGACGCCCAGATGCTCGTCGCGCGGGAACGCGAGGCCGGAGTCGACGACCATCACGTTGTCGCCGTACTCGTAGACGGTCATGTTCTTCCCCACCTCGCCGAGACCGCCGAGGGGGATCACCCGAACCGCGTCCATCCGGTGATTATCCCCGTCCGCCGCGCCCCCACGCGTCGGTGCACCTCACGCTTCGCAACAGGATCCCCCGCCGGAGGGATTCTCGACGGCGGCTTTTTCCCCAGGGTGCGAGGAGTCAACACGGTCCCACTCACTGAGGAGAGACACATGCTGCGGTCTACGTTCTTCGTTCGTCTGGCGCTTCTGGCGGCCTTCCTGCTCGCTGCGGGGGCCGGTACGAAGTGGGGTCAGTGACCGCACCCGCGGAGTAGGGGGTCCCCCGTGCGCGTCGCCCTGACGGCGCGCAGCCTGATTCTCGCGACCACGACGGCCGGAATCGGCGTCGTGGTCGCGGCTGCAACTCGGGCTGCGGACGTCTCCCTGGCGACGGTCGCGCTGCTCGGCGCGGCCGTCGTACTGACCGAGCTGTTCCAGGTCCCCAACGACGAGTCGTCAGGCGACCCCGACGAAGCGCACCATTTCAGCTTCTCGTCGGCGGTCCATGTTGCGGCCGTCGCGATCGCGGGTCCGTGGGCAGCCGCGCTGGTCGCCGCCTTCGGCGTCGTCACCGTCGACAAGCTGCGGGGGTCTGCGTGGGTGCGGGTGCTCTTCAACGCGGCGGTCTTCGCCCTGGCCGTGGCGGCCGGCGGGCTTGCGTTCGAGGTGGCGGGCGGAACCCCCGGGACTCTCGACTTTCCCGGCGACCTCACCGCGGTCGCGGCGCTGACGGTGACGTACTCGCTCGTCAACAGCGTCCTCGTGAGCGCCGTCGTGGCGCTGACGGCGGGCCGGTCTCCCTGGTTCGAGATCCGCCAGGGCGTGTGGGCGGAGCTCTCTCCACGTGGGGCGGAGGCCGGGCTCGGGATCGCTGCAGCGTTCTGCGCGGTCACGGAGCCCTGGGCGGTGGTCCCGCTGCTTCCGCTCGGCTACGCCGTCTACCAGGCGCACGCTCGCTTGGTGCTGCTGCGCCGGGAAACGACGCGTGCACTTGAGACGTTCGCGAACGTGGTCGACGAGCGGGACTCCTCGACCTTCCATCATTCTGCGCGCGTGTCGGAGCACGTCCGCTCGCTCGCCGAGTCGATCGGGATGCGACCGGCGGACGTCGCGCGCCTGAGCTGGGCCGGACGTCTGCACGATCTCGGCAAGATCGCGGTCGATTCAGCGGTCCTGCGCAAGCCGGCTGCGCTGAGCGACGAGGAGTGGCGCGCGATGCGCCGCCATCCGCGGCTTTCTGCGCGCCTGCTCCGCCGCTTCAGGTTCGCCGCCGGTCCCGCGCAGGCCGTCGAGTACCACCACGAGCGCTTCGACGGCCGCGGCTACTACGGCATCGACGGTGACAGTCCGCTCAGCCTCGCCGCACACTTCATCGTCGTCGCCGATTCCTTCGACGCGATGACGAGCGAGCGCCCGTACCGCGACCGGCTGAGCGTCGACGCCGCTCTCGACGAGATCGAGCGGAACATGGGTACGCACTTCCACCCTCTCGTCGCCAAAGCCTTCGTTGCCTTGCACCGCGGTCTCGATCCGCTCGCGATGCTGACCGTTGATGAGCGCGACCAGCTCCGCCGGCTCTCGCTCGCCCCGCGCCGCCGCTGGGTCGGGCCGATCGTCGAGCACTTCCGAACGACCCCGGCGAGCATCAGCCTCGCGGGAGTCGTGATCGTACTCGCAGCGCTGGGCGTCGGGCGGCTCGAGGTCGTGGCCGCAGGCGCGGTGGTCGCCGTGGGTGGCCTGATTCGTCACACGATCGAAGGCCGGCGTGCGCGCCGGCTCGCCGAACGGCTCCAATCGGTGCTCGAGTCCGGCCTGACCCGCGAGCAGGCGCTCGACCGGGTGTCGTCGGCGCTCGCGGGCGCCGAAGGCCTGCGCTGGGCCGGACTCGTGGAGTGGTCGACGGAGACGCTCGATGGGACGCTCGTGAACGAGTGGGGGTCCCGCGCGGCGAGACCGGGCGAGCCGGCCCTCATGAGCTGGCTCGTTCGCGAGGCGGACGTCGAGCCGACCGCACTCGTGGCACGGGGCTCCGAGCTTGGCCGTGAAGGCACGTTCGTGGCGGTCGCGCTCGAAGGCGGACTGCCCGGGCCCTACGTCGTCTTCGCCTTTCCCGCCGGAATCGCGCCTCACGTCGAGGCGGCGCTGCGGCACGGCTTCGAGGGCTTCCCCTCGCAGCGCCCCGCAATCCCGCTGCGCGCCCAGCCGATGGCGGCGGCCTCCTAGGTGTTCCTCCTCCCCAGCCTCGGTCTCGGAGTCCTGCTCGCGTGGGTGCTCGGCGGCCGGCCCTCGCGTCTGCTCGACGTCCCCTTCCGGCTCGGCTGGGCCGTCTTCGCTGCCCTGGGAGCCCAACTGCTGCTCTTTCTCCGGCTCGGGATCGACTACCCGCCGTTCTTCCTCGACGCCGCCCACGTGGCGACCTACGCCCTGCTGTTCGCGTTCGCCGCGGCGAACCTCCGCCTCGTTCCCCTCGTCCCGGCGTTCGTCGGGATGACCCTGAACGCGACCGCGATCGTCGCGAACGGCGGCCGCATGCCCGTCTCGCCGCGCGCCGCCGAGGCTGCCGGCATGCTGGACGAGGTCGGAACGCGACTCAACGTCTCGAGCGAGGCTCACCGCCTCTGGTTCCTTGGCGACGTCTTTGCGATCCCAGGCGGCCTCCCGCTGGCCAACGTCTTCTCGATCGGCGATCTCCTGATCGGGATCGGGATGATCGCGTTCGTCGTCTACGTCTCGACGGACGCGCACAAGGGGTCGATCAGCGCGCGCCGGCTCCTCCAGCCGCTCGCGACGAAGCAGTATCGCCGGCTGGCCGCCGGACGGCTCGTCTCCCAGGCGGGCGACTGGCTCACGCTGTCTGCGCTCATCGGCTGGATCTACGACACGACGCATTCCGTCGGAGCGGCCGCGGCCATCTTGCTCTGCCGACTCGCGCCGCCGATCGTGGGCGGAAGCGTCGCGGGAGTCATCATTGACCGGCTGCCGAAGCAGCGATTGCTCGTCCGGGTCGAGCTCGGACGGGGAGTCGCCGTGGCCGTTGCCCTTGTCGGACTGGTCTCGGACCAGATTCCGCTCGTGCTCCTTGCGCTGGCGCTGTCCGGGGCGCTCGCCACGCTGAGCAACGCGGTCACGTCCTCGCTCGTGCCCGCGCTCCTGCCGGAGCAGCAGCTCGCGCCGGCCAACGCCGGCCTCGGGATCGCACGTGACGGTGCGATGGCGCTCGGCGCGGGGGTCGGCGGGCTCGCAGTCGCACTGACCGGTCCCGCCTGGGCGCTCGTGGCCGATGTCGGGACCTTCTGCATCTCGGCAGCGATTTTCGCGGCACTCGGCGTCGGCGCGAGCGTCGCGCGGAGCCGCCGGGAAGCGCGTGGGCCGTCCGGACTCCGCTACATCCTCGGCCACCGCTCCCTGCTCCTGCTGGCCCTCTGCTTTGCGGCGGCGACGATCGCGACCGGCCTCACGAACGCGACCCTGCCGGGCTTCCTCGACGCCGATCTCGGGTTCGGCCCAGGCGGCTACGGGTTCGGGATCGCTGCGCTCGCGCTCGGCCTCGCACTCGGTCAAGGTGCGATCGGGTTCACGGAGGCCGGTCCGGCGGCGGGCCGCTGGATCGCCGCGGCGCTCATCTTGATGGC
>DASYUZ010000122.1:0-2580 GCA_036000665.1 Gaiellaceae bacterium | reverse complement strand
ATCGCTCGGCGGCGCGGCCGGACGTCGCCGCTCGGCTCGCTGCTCGATCCGATCGCCGACAAGATCCTCGTGCTCGCCGTCCTGATCACGCTCGTCGGCGAGGACGTCTTCTCGGGCTGGATGGTCGCGGCGATCGTCGCGCGCGAGTTCCTGGTGTCGGGCCTGCGCCTGGCCGCGATCGAGCGCGGCGTCGTCGTCGAGGCCCGCGACCTCGGGAAGCTGAAGACGTGGGCGCAGGCGACCGCCGCTCTTGTCGGCGGCCTCGCCGCGGGCGGCGCAGTCGACGACGCCGTCGCGTGGTGGGCGCTGCTGGTCGCGCTCCTGCTGACCTGGATCTCCGGGCTGGACTACGCCCGCGTGGCTCCGCGCCTTTTGCGCGGCCGCGCGGTCGCGTGATCCAGGCCCGCCTTTCGCCAGCGGCTCGAGTACGCCGGATGAGGTGTCCGCCCCCCGAGCACACGGACGATCGCGCGCCGCTCGTCGTCGGAGGGCTCCGGACTGAGGCGAAGCTCCACGGGCGCCAGCCTAAAGACCGCGCGGGCGACCGACGATACGGGGATGCGGCGCCTCCCGGACCGGTTCGCCTGGGCCGCCGGCCACTCGCCGAGGCCGGTCTCGCTTCCCGGTTGTAGAAACCTCACTCGAAAGCGGCAAAATCCCTGCACAGGGCTAAATCCCCCCTTCGGGTGATGGCTCGGGTTGGTTGCAACACGAAAATCCCGCATGTCTGCAACTCATCCACCTGGGGAGGTAGGGATGTTTCAGTGGAACGCACGCCTGGTCGGCGTGATCGCGGGGGCCGTGGCGATTGCCTCGGTTCTGGGCGATTTCGGCGACTGGCTCAGCTGGGGCTGGTAGACCGGTTCTCTTGAAGCCGGCGCTGCCGCCTCCGCGACTCGCCGCGCTCGTCGTCCCCGTAGTCCTCACTGGTCTCGGGGTCGTCGGCGTAGCGGCGTACACGGTCGCAATCACACCGCTCGGCGCGTTGGCGCTGCTGGCGCTCGCGGGGCTGCTCGCGGCGCAGATGCTGGCCGAGCGGTATCCCGTGCCACTCGAAGGCGTCGACTCGGGCGGCCTGTCGCTGTCGTTCGTCTTCGCGGTGGCCACGACGGTGCTCTACGGGTGGGCACTCGGCGCGATCATCACATTCACGTCGACGCTGATCGTCCAGTCGCTCGACCATCGGCCGCGGATCCGCGTCGCGTTCAACTCGACGGTGTTCGCCCTGGCCGCTGCGCTCGGCGGGCTGGCGATTGCACCGATCGGGCTCGACACGCTGCCGCGGATCGTCCTCTCGGTCGCGGTCTGTGCCTTCGCCTACAACCTGCTCGACATGGTGCTGATCAGCGCCGCAGTGGCGCTGAGCTCCGGGAAGTCGTTTGCGGGCACCTTCCAGTCGGCCGCGAGAGTCGCGGTCGTGCCCTTCGCGCTGATGGCGTCTGCCTCGCTGATGCTGATCGTGCTCTGGCAGCGCTCGCCCTTCCTTTCCGTCGTGCTCGTCGGCCCGCTGCTCGCGATCGCGCTGTACCAGCGCTCGACCTACCGCGCGTTGCGCGCGATGCGGCTCGCGCTCACAGACCCGCTGACGAACCTCGGCAACCACCGACATTTCCACGAGCGGCTGCAGCGCGAGCTGCAGGCCGCGGAGGAGCAGGCTCAACCCCTTTCGCTGTGCCTCGTCGACATCGACGACTTCAAGCGGGTCAACGACCGCTTCGGACATCCCGCCGGCGACGGCGTCCTCGGCCAAGTGGGGAAGCGCCTGCGCCAGGGCGGCGAGGCGTTCCGGCTCGGCGGCGATGAGTTCGCGGTGTTGCTTCCGGGGCTGAACGGTCAACACGCGTTTGCGGCCGCTGCCTCGATCGTCGATCGGATTGCAGCGCTCGATCTCGAGCACATCGGCTCGATCACCGTCAGCGCCGGCCTCGCGACCTATCCTGTCCAGGGCGTCGGGCGCGACGAGCTGATCCGGCTCGCGGACAGCGCGCTCTACTGGGCGAAGGAGCACGGCAAGAACCAGGTGCGCGCCTACCGGCCCGACGTCGTCGAGCTTGCGGAGCTGCGGCGGCTCGCCTCCGGGCCCGACCGCGCGGCACGCTACCGCGCTGCGGCAAGCCTTGCGAAGGCGGTCGATGCGCGCGACGCGTACACCGGCTCGCACTCCGAGCGCGTCGGCGAGCTCGCTGCGCGCATCGCCGTGCGCATGGATGCCGACCCGGCGCAGGTCGAGCTGATCCGGCTCGCCGGGTCGCTCCACGACCTCGGCAAGCTGGCGATCCCCGAGGAGATCCTGCGCAAGCCCGCGCCGTTGACAGAGGCGGAGCGGCTCGTCCTCGAGCGGCACCCGCAGATCGGGTTCCGCATGCTCGAGAGCCTGGGCGTCGACCCGGTCGCGGAGTGGGTGCTGCACCACCACGAGCGCTGGGACGGCGCCGGGTATCCCGACGGCGTGTACGGCGAGCAGATCCCGCTCGGCGCGCGGATCATCTTCGTCGCCGACGCCTACGACGCCATGACGACGGATCGCGTCTACCGCCCGCGTCTCTCCGAGGTCGAGGCGCTCGAGGAGCTACAGCGTTG
>DASYUZ010000121.1:0-5093 GCA_036000665.1 Gaiellaceae bacterium | reverse complement strand
CGCAGCGCGCGAACAACACGACGAAGGCGTTCGGCGGCAAGGTCTCCTACCTCTGGGCGACCTTCGCCGTGTTCTCCGGCTGGCAAAACGACGTCGTGCATGTAGAGGTCGACGGGGAGCGGCGCAGTGGCCGGATGCACGACGTGGTGGTCGCCAACGGGCGCTACTTCGGCGGCGGGATGATGATCTGTCCGGAAGCTGCGCCGGACGACGGGTTGTTCGACGTACTGCTGATCGGCGACCTGACGAAGCGCGACCTGATGACGACGCTGCCGAAAACGTTCCGCGGCAAGCACTTGCCGCACCCCAAGGCGGAGGTGCTGCGCGGCGCGCGCGTCACGATCGACGCACAGGATCCGCTCCCGCTCGAGCTCGACGGCGAGCAGCCCGGGACGACCCCCTCGTCGTTCGAGGTCGTCCCGCGCGCCCTGCGCGTGCGCGTGCCGGCCTGAGAGCGTGGGTCGAATGCTCGGCAGGCTTCGGCTCGGGATCGCAGACGGACGCACGGGCGAAGCCCGCACGTCCTGAAGCGGGCACCGCAAGCGGTGCCCTAGCGCTTGCGCGCCGACGACTTGCGCGCGGTCGACGCGGTCTTACGCGACGCCGAGCTCGTTGTGCGACGCGTCGTGGTAGTCGTTCCCTTCGACAGGCGTGCGACCTCGCGCTCGAGCTTCGCGACCCGCTTCTCGAGCTCGTCCATCCCGCGGACGCGCTTCGTCAGGGTGTCCACTTCGTCACGCATCTTCCCGAACGCACCGAGCAGCCGGTCGGTGCCCGGTGTCGAGAGCAGCTTGTGAATCGCTTCTTCGCCCATGTCGGCGAAGCGGGTGAAGAGGTCCTTCTGTTGTCCTCTCTGTGCCATGGCGCCTCTCTTTCCAGTCGAACCGCGCGGCTAACGCTGGATCACCACCGGCGTCCCGGCGAGCGTAGCCCGGAAGAGCCGGCGGAGCGCGTCGTTCCGCACGCGCACGCAGCCGTTCGAGATCGCTTCCCCGAGCAGGTCGGGCCTGTTCGTGCCGTGGATCGCGATCGGGCCGCCCTGCGCCCACCCTGTCAGGACGTCGGAGTACGCAGCGATCCCGATTGCGCCCGGGCCGTAGGGGCCGGACGGGTCCGACGCGAGCAGGCGCTGGTCGACGTAGAACGCGCCGACGGGCGTCGGGGTGCCCGGCGCTCCGACGGCCGCCGTCGCGGAGAGTACCTTGCGGCCGTCGCGGTAGAGCGTTACCCGGCGCGCAGAGAGGTCGACGAGGACTCGCGTACGAACGACCGCGGTCGTCACGTCGCGCGCGCGCACCCAGGCCACGCTGCCGTTCGGGCGCCGCGGCATCCTGACGCGATACCAGGTCGCCCGGCAGCGCTCGTCCACGCGGGCGCCGATCACGCTGAAAACGGTCGGGACGCCGTTGGGATTCAGGCGCCCGAAGCGGCGGACCACCCGCCCGCCGGGACGGTCGTAGGCGGCGAGCCGGCCGCGGGCGGCCGCTCCCCAGGCCGAGCGGGTCGACCCTAGCTGCCGAAAACTGCCGGCTATGCAGGTGGTTTTCTGGACCCCCAGCGCCCCGCGATCCGGTGAGCCGCCGCATCCCGCGACGACGGCGAGGGCCGCGAGTGTGAGAAATGTGCAAAGAGGCACCTTCATAACCGGACCGTTACTGACCGATACCCCTTCTGAGCGTCGAACTACCAAGAAGGCTCGCTACGGTCAGAAGGACGATGAAGTTGCAAACCTCACCCCAGCAGCAGCACAAGCACACGAGCGTCACCCTGCACGCGATCAGCCCGCGGAGCGGGGTGCCCTACGAGATCGAGCGCACGGTCTGCACGAGCTGCCACCGCGTGCTCGACGAGAAGCCGCTCCGCCGCGCCGCCGCCTAGCGGAGCGCTTCAACCACTCGGCCGAGGACATCCCCGGACGATCCTTCGATGCGCAGATCTGCGCGCCCGTCGAGCGCGGTCGGGCCCCTGTTCACGATCGCCAGCGCCCCGCCGGCGCCGAGCGTCTCGAGCGGCAAGCCCGCCACAGGATGCACCTCGAGCGTGGAGCCGACGACGAGCAGAAGCCCGGCCCCTCCCGCCAGCTCGAAGGCGCGGTCGATCGCACCGGCCGGCAGCAGCTCGCCGAAGAACACGACGTCGGGCTTGAGCACCTCACCGCAGTTCGGGCAGCGCGGCGCGTCCGTTCCGTCGAGCAGCGCAAGCACCTCCGCGAGCTCGTAGCGGGCGCCGCAGCCCGGGCAGCTCGACGTCCTGATCGAGCCGTGCACTTCGACGAGCTCGTGCGTCCCGGCGCGCTCGTGCAGGAGATCGATGTTCTGCGTGATCACGGCGGCGAGCAGGCCGAGTCGCTCGAGCTCCGCGAGCGCGTGGTGCGCCGCATTCGGCTCTGCGGTCGCGAGCATCCCGTAGCGCGGTGCGTAGAACCGCCACACCTTCACTGGGTCACGACGGAATGCAGCGACCGACCCGTACTCGAGCGGGTCGAATTCCGCCCAGAGCCCCGACTGCGAGCGGAAGTCGGGAATCCCGCTCTCGGTCGACACGCCCGCGCCGGTCAGCGCGACACAGGGCTGGCGCTCGCGGATCAGTGCGGCGAGGCGCTCGACGCTCACCCGTCGCAGGTTACGGTCTACGGCGTAGGCGGCTTCGGCGGCGGCTCGGGCGGCGTGCCGGCAGGAAGCTCGCCCTCGGGCGGCTTCGGCTTCGCGGGCTTCTCCGGCTCCTCCTTCTTGGTCCCGATGCGCACGATGCGCTTCTCGCCGCGGTAGCTCGAGTACCAGACATCGTCGTAGAGCAGCTTGCCGTCGGCGGCGTAGACGCGCCGGTGCACGCTCGTCGCGCGCGACGGCTCGCCGTACTCCTCCACGACCTGCTCGCCGGCGGGCAGCGCCGGGTCCTTGACCCGCGCCACGGGCGGACCCCCGGTGACGCGCAGCGGCGCGGTCTCTGTCTCGACGCGCCGGTTGACCGCGGTGCCGTAAAGCCCCACCGTCAGCGACGACGAGCCGACGAACGTGCGCAGGAGAAGCCAGCGCCCCGTGTCGTTCACGAACTTGAGGTCGAGGTCAGGGTAGTTCACCGTCGCGTCGCGGCCGAGCGGGTAGTGGCTGATGTAGAGCGCGTGGTTCGTCCGCGCGGTGATCCGCACCCCTGCCTCGTACGCGGCGTTGAACACCGTCGTCGAGACCTGGCAGATTCCGCCGCCGAGCCCGTTCTGGAGCTCGCCGTTGATGATCACCGGCGCCTCCCGGAACCCCTTCTCCGGCGTGCGCTCGCCGGTCGTTCCGTTAAAGGAGAACGTCGCACCCGGCGCGATCAGGGTCTTGTCGATCAGCTGCGAGACGAGCTGTACGTTGTGGATGCGGTTCGGGTCGCCCCCGTAGATCGTCTCGTACGCGCCGACGAGACCGGTGATGCCCATCGCCTGCGCCTCGGACGTCGTCCGATTCGGGGCCTGCGTGACCACGACGACGTGCGCGGTCCGGCCGGCAGGTGCGAGCACCGCGCGCAAGATCGCGTTTCGCGTCGCATCGACGTCGAGCACGACCCCGTCCTTGCCGGGCACGACCGTGACGTGACCGCCGCTCGAGATCGCGAAGTCCGCGTCGACGGGCGGGCTCCCTGCGCTCTTCGAGAAGCGGGCGAACCAGGCGTCCGCGCCCGGGCCCGCGATGTCCAGCGTCCGGGAACCATCGTGCGGGAGGGAGAGCAGGGGCGCGATCCGCGCCGGGCGGAGCCGCCACCAGGTCTTGCCGAGCTGCAGCCGGACCGGCGCCGAGAGCGCAGTGCGCACCTCCTCGACGACGGGCTGCAGATCCTCGGGCGTGACGCTCGGCTGGTCGAGCTTCACGGGGAGAGCGGCGGGAGTGCGCGAGAGCGAGGCCAGCGCTCCGACGATCGTCGCGGCGGCGCGCTCGCGGTCGAGCCGCCGACCGGCCCGGCCGGGGATCAGGAGCGGCTTCCTCTGCTTCAGGACGATCGCCGCCTCCCGGTGCGAGCGGTCGATCGCCGACGAGAGCTGCTTCAGCTCGTAGTCGAGCGCCGGTGAGTAGACCTTCGCGGGTGGCGCGATGTCGGCCCCGAAGACACGGACCTTGACCCGGCGCAGGCCGCGGAACGGCCCGAAGCCCTCGCCCTGGCGCTGCGCCGCGTCCACGGCGGCGGCCCAGTCAGCCACGACGCCGAGCCGGTGCGGGGTGATCTCCCAGCGCTGCTCGCCGGCGAAAAACGTCACTGGAACGTGCTGGAAGGCGGCTGCGCGCCGCTCGAGCAGGGAGCGGGCCTCGGCCGGAGTCAGGCCGCCGACCTCGACGCCCGCGACCCGAACGCCCTCGGTGATGCGGGTCGGCGAGCCCGCGAAGACGGCGCCTGCCAGGACGGCGAGCGATGCGAGCACGAGCGCAGCCGCCGCCGAGGCCTGCCAGAAGGCATGCGAGCGCGCACGTCGCCGGCGCGCCCGAAGCGCGCCTGTTTGAGCCCCGGCGGACAAGGTCTGGATGTTAGCGACCGGCGCCGCCGGCGTTTTAGAACACGAAGAGCTCGACGCCGCCGCTGACGTTGAGCTCGATCCCGGTGATGTAGGCCGCGAGGTCGGAGCAGAGGAAGGCGATTGCGTTCGCAACGTCCTGGGGGTCGCCGGGTCTCCTGAACACCGTCCGGTCGACGATCCGCTGATTCATCTCCGGGTTCCCAAAGTTGAAGGCCTCGGTGCCGATCACCCCTGGCACGATCGCGTTGGAGGTGATCCCGTGCCGGCCGCCCTCCAACGCGAGCGTCCGGGTCAGGCCGAGCAGCCCCGCCTTCGTCGTCGAGTAGCTGGCCTGGCCGAAGCCGCCGAGCGTCCCGGCGACCGAGGCCATGTTCACGATCCGCCCCCAGGCTCGCTCCTTCATCTGCGGCCAGACCGCCTGCGCGCAGTTGAAGGCGCCGGTGAGGTTGACGCGCAGGTCACGCTCCCAGAGCTCCGGCGACTGATTGTGGAACTGCGCGGCGTGGTCGAGCGTGCCCGCGTTGTTGATCAGGATGTCGAGCGAGCCGAACTCCTCGAGGACGCGCGCGACCGTCGCCCCGACCTGCTCGCGATCGGTGACGTC
>DASYUZ010000120.1:0-26739 GCA_036000665.1 Gaiellaceae bacterium | reverse complement strand
GCAGAGGATCTCGATCGCGTCCTGGTCGCCGAGGTAGTCCGACCCCTTCACGGTGTCGTACGCGTGCTCCTCCGGACTGTCCTCGGAGGCGTTGCCCAGAGCCGCGTTGATCCCTCCCTCGGCCGCGCCCGAGTGGCTCCGCGTCGGGTGGATCTTGGAGATCATCGCAACGTCCGCGCCGGCATCGAAGGCCTCGATGGCTGCACGCATGCCCGCGCAGCCCGCGCCGACGACGAGGACGTCGTGCTTTGCCTCCACCGCGAGCGGACGCTATCGAAAAGGTCGCGCTATGCGCCTCGTAACGTCGAGTGCTTGCAAGGTCCGCAAAAACGGCGGGAGGCCCGCCGGGCAAGCGGACCTCCTCAGGGAGTTAGGGATGAAGCACGTTCAACACCAGAGACGCCGGTCAACGCTCGAACCCGGCGCTCTGCCCTCCACGCCGACGCGCACGGGTTCCGGCTCCCAGGTCGGCTCTCGACCTCTGGCGCGGAGCACGTCGACGAGCCCGAGGTAACGCGCGATCTCCTGCACGGCACCCACAGAACGGCGGAGGCCCGCCGGGCAAGCGGGCCTCCTTTAGGGAGAAAAGGGATGAAGCACCTTTCACCCCTAGAGACCCCACCCAGGGGCCAACCTTGCGGTGTGCCTCCGAGGTCAGATTTCGCCTGAAAGCAGGCCGACATACGTGGAGCGGGCGGACGGGAGGCCCGACGCGCTCCGGGCCTTCCGGTAGTCCCGAACGGCGGTCCAGGTGCCGGTGCCCTGGACATTTTCGAAGGCCCCCGTGCCCCCGGTGACGACCCAGTGCCCGGCCCCCTCGGCGATGCCATCACGCGCCGGGCCGAAGACGCCTTCGAGGCGGAGCCGGAGCATCCCCCGGCGCCCTGCCAGCACCTCGCTCGCCGTGAAGACCCCGTGTCCCCGGTCGCGGTACTCGCCGGACGTGATCCCCGCATCCCCATCGCGGGAGAAGCCCCCGACCGTGAGCCCGCTTTCCTCTCCGCCGATGACGACGGCGCGGCTCTCGATCGTCACCTTGCGACTGGACATTGCCCCGAAGCGTGCTGCGGACCGCTCACGGCCTCCCCACGGGCTGCTCACACCCTGTTCCCCGCATGAGGCGAGTGCTACAAACCGCCCGTGAAGTACCGCATTCTCGGCCCGCTCGAGGTCGCCGGCGTCGACGCATCCGTGCTCCGCAGGCCGAAGCCGCGCGCCTTGCTGGCGCTGCTGCTCGTGCACGCCAACGAGGTGCTCTCGACCGACCGGATCGTCGAGGCTCTCTGGGGCGAGGAGTCTCCGGCGAAGGCCGTTGGGTCGCTACAGAACTTCGTCTCGGCGCTGCGGAAGGCGCTCGGGCCGGACACGCTGGTGACGCACCCGCACGGCTACGTGCTCCGTGTCGGGCCCGGGGAGCTCGACCTCTCGCGCTTCGAGTCGCTCGTGCGCCAGGCCGTCGGCACCTCTGCGAGCGAGCGGGCCGAGCTCCTGCGCGAGGCGCTGGGCCTCTGGCGCGGCGACCCGCTCGCTGATCTCGCGGATGAGCCGTTCGCCCAGGCGGAGACTCGCAGGCTCGAGGAGCTGCGCCTCGCCGTGTTGGAGGATCGCATCGACGCAGACCTCGCGCTCGGGCGCCACGCCCGGGTGACCGGCGAGCTCGAGGCGCTCGCGCGCGAGAACCCGATCCGCGAACGGATCCGGGGGCAGCTGATGCTCGCGCTCTACCGCTCGGGGCGGCAGGCCGAGGCGCTCCAGGTCTACCGGGAGGGGCGCCGCCTGCT
The DNA here is from genome assembly GCA_036000665.1 of Gaiellaceae bacterium. Classification (GTDB taxonomy): domain Bacteria; phylum Actinomycetota; class Thermoleophilia; order Gaiellales; family Gaiellaceae; genus JACCTU01. The sequence goes on along the minus strand of DASYUZ010000120.1, from coordinate 24,958 downwards.
CGACGAGGAGCTCGGGCTGGAGCCGGGCGAGGATCTGCAGCGGCTCGAGCGGGCGATCCTGCGCCACGACCCGGATCTCGATGTCGCCGCCGGCGCCGCTGGCGTGGCGCCCCTCGTCCGCAAGCTCGTGACAGTGCTCGTCGCGCTCGTCTCGGGCGAGGGCGATACCGACGCGATCCGCGAGCAGACTGCGCAGTTCGTGCGCGAGCTGCGCGCGGCAGTCGAGTACCACGGCGGCTCGCTCGAGCACGCGCTCGGCGACGAGGCCCTGGCTGTGTTCGGAGTCCCGGTCGCTCACGAGGAGGACGCCGTTCGAGCGGCACGCGCCGCGCTGGCCGCGCGCGACGCGCTGGCCAAGTCGAAGCTGGAAGGGCGGTTCGCGCTGGAGGCAGGCGAGGTCGTTGCAGGGGCCGCGGCCCCGGGTGCGCCGCGGCTTGCAGGCGACGTCGTCTCCCTCGCGCGCGGGCTCGCCGGCGCCGCAGGGACCGGCGAGATCCTCGTCGGGCCGCGCGCGCTCGAGCTCGCCGGGACGGGAATCGCCGCCGAGCGGTCAGGCCCGGTCGAGCTGCGCGGCCGGAAGGCCGTGCCGTCGTCGCGCGTCGTTCGCGCGGCCGCGGGACCCGTCGAGCGACGTCGGCTGCTGCACGCGCCGCTCGCCGGCCGGCGCGACGAGCTCGCGACGCTGCGCGACGCATTCGAGCGCGCGTGCGCAGAGCGCCGGTGCGAGCTCGCGGTCGTGCTGGGCGATCCGGGCATCGGCAAGACGCGCCTCGCCGCCGAGCTTGCGATCGCTCTGGGCGCCGACGCGACCACGCTCGTCGGCCGCTGCGTTTCGTACGGCGCCGGCGCGACCTACCTTCCTCTCGCGCACGTGGTGCTACAGGCGACCGACGGGCGCACCCTCGACGACGTCCTGGCGGAGGAGGACGACGGCGCAGAGATCGCGGCGCAGATCCGCGCGCTCGTCGGCGGCGGCGAGGGCGCGGCGGGCGACGAGGCGTTCTGGGCCGTGCGCCGCTTCCTCGAGGCGCTCGCGCGCCCGCGACCGCTCGTCCTCGTCCTCGAAGACGTCCACTGGGCGGAGACGACGTTCCTCGATCTCGTCGAGTATCTCGCCGAGTGGAGCGCGAAGGAGCCGGTGCTCGTGCTCGCAGTCGCCCGCCGCGAACTGCTGCAGCGCCGTCCGCAATGGGCCCTCTCCGGCGCTACCCGCACGGTGGTCGACCTGGAGCCGCTCCCCGAAGCGGATGCGCGCAAGCTCGTCGAGGACCTCGCCGAGACCATTGACGTCCCGGCCGAGACGCGCGACCGGGTGGTCGAGCGCGCAGAGGGGATCCCGCTCTACGCCGAGCAGCTGCTCGCGTTCGCGGCCGAGCGGGGACTCGAAGAGGCTCCGCCGACGCTCGAAGCGCTGCTCGCGAGCCGGCTCGACGCGCTCGACGCCTCGGAGCGTGCGGCGATCGACTGCGCGGCCGTCGTCGGCCGGGATTTCTGGCGTGGCGCAGTGGTCGCGCTCGCCGAGGAGGAGCACGCCGTCGGAGCGGCGCTGATGTCGCTCGTCCGCCGCAACCTCGTCCGCCCGGCGAGCTCGACCCTGGCGCGCGAGGACGGCTTCCGCTTCCACCACCAGCTCGTCCGCGACGTTGCGTACGACGCGATCCCCGGGACCCGACGTGCCGAGCTGCACGCACGCCTTGCGGACTGGCTCGAGCGACGAGGCGACATCCCTGACGAGCTCGTCGGCTACCACCTCGAGCAGGCGTACCGGGAGCGTGAGCGAATGGGCACCGTCGGCAGCGCCGAACGGCATCTCGCGCACGAGGCTGGCACGCATCTCGGCAACGCAGGCATGCGAGCGTTCAAGCAAGGTGACCTTCCAGCCGCAAGCAACCTGCTCGAACGTGCGATCGCGCTGCTCGGGAAGGACGACCGTCATGCTCTTACGCTCTGCTGCGAGCATGCAATCGTCCTCTGGTCCGGAGGCAACCCTCACGCGGCGATCGCGCTGCTGGACGAAACGATCGTCAGAGCAGGGCAGGCCGCCGCGGCCGGGGTGGAGAAACGCGGGCGGCTCGAGGTCGCACACATCAGGCTCTACACGGAGGCCGACGCCGACGAGGCGCTCGCTGCCGCACGCGAGGCGATCCCGACGTTCGAGCTTCTGCACGACGACCGCGGGCTCGCACGTGCATGGCTCGTGGTCGGCTTCGTCGAGGGTGGGTTCTTCTGCCGTAACGCGGCGTGGGTCGCGGCCGCGGAGCGGTCCGCGGAGCATTACCTCCGTTCAGGCTGGCCGACCGCAACGCCAACGGTTGCTCTCGCCACGGCGCTCTACTACGGGCCGACGCCGGTCGACGCAGCGCTCGCTCGATCCGCGCAGCTTCGACAGGACCCCTCCATTGGGCGGGCGGGGGCCGCGGAAGTTGGCGTATACGAAGCCGGGCTCCTGGCGTTCAGCGGACGTTACGACCAAGCCCGCGCACTCCTCGATGACGCCGTTGCGATCAAGGTCGAACTCGGTCAGGCGCTGTCGATCGCGACCGGTGCGGACCCGATCCGCGGATCCGTCGAAGTGCTCGCCGGAGATCTCTCGGCGGCTGAGCGCGCATTACGCTCGTCGTGCGAGACGTGCGAGCGGCTTCACGCGTGGGCGCACGTCGCGACACTTGGGGCGGAACTCGCGCACATCCTCGTCGCGCAGGGACGTCTCGAAGAGGCGAAGCGGTGGGCGCGAAAGGCCGAAGAGCATGCAGAGCCAAGTGACCTCAGCGCTCAGTTCTCGTGGCGATCGGCCCAGGCCAGGATCCTCGCCCACGACGGCGAGCACGAGCGTGCCCAGGAGCTGGCAAGGGAGGCCGAGCGAATCGTGCTCGAAACGGATGCGATCAACCAGCAAGGGAACGTCCTCGTGACTCTCGCAGAGGTGCTCGCTGCGGCCGGTCGTGACGAGGAGGCGCGCGACGCGCTCGAACGAGGAGTCGCCGCCTACGAGCTCAAGGGCAACGTCGTCGCTGCCCGGGCAGCGCGAAAGACCCTCGAAGGGCCTTTCGCGTCGGTGCGGTCGGGCGTCTAGCCGCCGCACGAACTGCCCTGGCAGAACAGCTCCGGCGTCGGGGCCGCGGCTCCCGCCGGAGCGGCGACCGCGGCGAGCGCCAGTGCGAGAAACAATCCTGCCAGGCGCTTCCGCCGATTCGTGCGTGTCGAGGTCATTTCGTGTCACCTCCTTCCGACACGCACGGTCGAAGGAGGCGGCAACGGCGCCCTCAGCGCCCGCCAACGAACGGCTCACGAAACGGCGCTAACATCTCGCCGTCGCCCGGAAACGACGGAAGGAGCACGCGTGGCGAAGATGGCGTTCCGGCTGCCTCCGGCGGCCTCGGTGATCGAGAACCCGAGCCCGGAGGAGGTCAAGGAGCTCGCCGCGCGCATGCCCACCGCCCGCAGAACGGCGTACGGGAATCTCAACGTCCAGACCGAGGTCCTCTCGCGCTCGAAGCGCTCGACCTTCCTCGTCACGGACGAGCCCGATGGTCAGAACCAGTCCATGACCCGCGAGGAGGGCCTGAAGTGGGCCGAGGCGCAGGACGCCTACATCGCGGAGCAGGAGATGGTCGTCATCGACGGCTACATCGGGATCGATCCCGACTTCCGTACCCCAACGCGTCTCTACATCGAGGCGGCGAACGCGAACATCGCCGGGATGCAGCAGCAGCTCTACTTCGACCGCGAGGAGAGCGGCGACTTCGAGCCGGAGCTCGTCGTCATCTACACGCCGAACCTGAGGGCGGAAAGCTTCCCCGACGATCGCCTGATCGCGGTCGACCTCGAGCAGGGTGTCACCCGCGTCTTCAACTCGGATTACTTCGGCGAGTCGAAGAAGGGCGGGCTGCGGATGTGGAACAAGGTCGTCTACGACCGCGGCGGCCTACCGCTGCACGCGGGCTGCAAGGTCATCCCGACCGAGCGCGGCGAGCGCGTGGGCATGATCGTCGGCCTCTCCGGCACCGGGAAGACGACGACGACGTTCACGCGCCAGAACCGGTCGCTGCCGGTTCAGGACGACTTCGTCGCGTGGATGCCCAACGGTCACATCTACGTGACCGAGAACGGCTGTTTCGCGAAGACGTTCGGGCTCAATCCCGACGACGAGCCGACGATCCACGGCGCGGTCACGCAGCCCGACTCGTATCTCGAGAACGTCTCGCAGCACGGCGACGAGGTCGACTTCTTCGACACGTCGTACACGCACAACGGCCGCGCGACGTTCCCGTTCCGCGTCATCGAGTCGGCGGCCGAGCGCAGCATCGACGACGCGCACTTCCTGCTGATCCTGAACCGGAACGAGAACATCATCCCGGCGGTGGCGAAGCTCGAGGGACCGCGCGCAGCGGCCTTCTTCATGCTCGGCGAGACGCAGGGGACGAGTGCGGGCGGCGCCGACGAGGCCGGCAAGTTCCTGCGCGTGCCGGGGACGAACCCGTTCTTCCCCATGCCGCACGACCTGCAGGGCAATCGTTTCCTCGAGCTGCTCGAGGCGCACCCGCTCGAGGTGTACCTGATGAACACCGGGCGGGTTGGCGGACCCGAGGAGGACGAGCGCTCCAAGAAGGTGCGGATCAAGCACTCGTCCGCGATCGTGAAGGGGATCGCCGAGGGAACGATTCGCTGGGAGCAGGACCCGGACTTTGGTTACCTCGTCGCGGGCGAGGTTCCCGGGATCGACGCTGGTGACGTCGACGTGCTCCAGCCGCGCCGGTTGTACGAGTCCACCGGCCGCGCCGAGGATTACCGGGCGCTCGTCCAGCGGTTCAAGAGCGAGCGCGCCGAGTTCCTCTCCGAGTACGCGAGCCTCTCCGACGAGATCGTCGCGGCCGTTCGCTAAGCGTCAGCTGCGCAGGATCAACGCGCTGCACTCGGGCAGCTGCGCGATCTTCACCGCGCCTTCGCGCACGGGAAAGGCCCACCCGGTCAGCGCGTCGCGCACTTCCATGGCTTTCGTCTCGTTCCCTGTCGGGATCTCGAGCTCGGAGCGTGCCGGCCCCGCATTCAGCACGACGGTCACCTGCTCGGCTTCGGCCGTACGCGCGTAGGCGAAGACGCGATTGAACGCGTAGACCGGCACGTAGCTGCCCCGACGAAGTGCCGGCACCGTACGGCGCAGCTCGATGAGACCCCTAACCGCGGTCTGAATGGAGTCGCGCTGGAGCGCCGGGTCCCAGACCATCGCTCGCCGGCAATCGGGATCGTTCTCGCCTTCCATCCCGAGCTCGTCGCCGTAGTACAGCATCGGCGCGCCCGGGAGCGTGAACAGGGCAGCGAAGGCGAGAATCGCACGCCGCTCGTCGCCGGCTGCCCGCGTGAGCAGGCGCACCGTGTCGTGGCTGCCGAGCAGGTTCAGCATCGCAGGCGCGTCGAGAGCTTCCGCGAAGAGCATCTCCAGGCCTCGTGCCAGGGTCTGTGCATCGACGACGCCGAGCACGCAGAAATCCAACAGCTGCTTGCGCAGGCGGTAGTTCATCAGCCCATCGAAGATCTCCGGTAGGCGCCACCACTCGTACCAGGCTTCGGCGACGAGATACGCATCCGGGTTCGCGGCTTTCACCACCTCGCGCAGCTCGCACCAGAACTCGTCGGAGACTTCCCATGGGACGTCGATCCGCCAACCGTCGATCTCAGCCTCACGCAGCCAGTAACCGGCCGCGTCCAAGAGATGCCTCCGCACGTCGGGGTGGTCGGTATTGAGCTTCGGCAGGTATGGAGCGCCGCCGCAAGCCTGGTAGTTCGGCGGGTCCTTGCTGATCGGGACGCTGTCGACGAAAAACCAGTCGTAGTACGGCGAGCTCGAGCCTCGGGCCAAAACGTCGCGAAACGCCCAGAAACCATCCCCGCAGTGGTTGAAGACCCCGTCGAGCACGACGCGCATCCCCCGCGCGTGCGCCTGCCGGACCAGCTCGCGGACGAGATCGACGTCGCCCAGGGCCGGGTCGACGCGGAAGTAATCGTGGGCGTCGTACCGGTGGTTGGTTCCCGCTTTGAAGATCGGCGTCAAATAGAGAGCGTTGACGCCGAGGTTGTCGAGGTAGTCGAGCTTCCCGATAAGACCCGCGAGATCTCCGCCGAAGAAGTTGTCCCGCGTCGGAGCTGCCGTCCATTCGACCACGCCGACGGGGTCGTTCGAGGGATCGCCGTTCGCGAACCGATCAGGGAAGACCTCGTAGAAGATCGCGTCGCTGACCCAGGCCGGGGCCTTCGCGGGCAACGTGAGGGCAACTGCAGCCGGGCCGCTCACTCGTTCAGAGCGCCGAGGGTCATCCCGCGAATGATCCACCGCTGCAGGAGGATGAACAGAACGAGGACGGGCAGCGTCGCGGTCACGGTCCCGGCCATCAACGAGGTCCATTGCGTCCCGTACTTGCCCGCGAACTGGGCGAGGCCAACCTGGATCGTGAACTTGTCCGGGTTGTCGAGCACGATTAGCGGCCAGAGGAAGTCGTTCCAGGCGAAGAGGAACGCGAAGAGTCCGAGCGCGGCCACAGCCGGACGCGAGAGCGGGAAGAGGATGCGAAAGAGCACGCCGAAACGTGTCGAGCCGTCGACCAGAGCGGCGTCGTCCAGCTCGCGCGGCAGTGTGCGGAAGTACTGGCGCATCAGCAGGACGCCGAAGGGCGTCCACAGACGGGGCACGATGAGCGCCGCGTACGAGTTGAGCCAGCCGAGGTCGCGCACGATCAGGTACGAGGGGATGAGCAGCAGCGGCAGCGGAATCATCAGTGCAGCCAGGAAGACGAAGAAGAGGACGTTTTTGAAGGGGAACTCCAGCCGGTCGAACGCGTAGCCGGCCATCGCACTCGTCAGGACCTGCCCGACGGCGATCGCGACCGCCATGACGATGCTGTTCACGTAAAAACGGTCGAACGGCGCGGCCTCCCAGGCGATGCGGTAGTTCTCCCACACGAAGTGAGCCGGAATCAGGTGCGGTGCAGCGAAGGTGAGCTTCGGCGGCTTGAGCGACGTCGTCAGCATCCAGAGATACGGCAGAAAGACGAGAAATGCCGTGGACAGCAGGAGCATGTGCAGCAAGCCGCGTTGCGAAAGGCTCCTCGCACTCCAGCGCCTGGGCCTCAACGCCGCCACCCCCCGCCGCGCGTGAGCACCCACTGGAGCACCGTCGCGGTGAAGATGACGATGAAGATCACCCAGCCCACCGCGGCGGCCGTGCCGAGGTGGAAGATTTCGAAGCCCTGCCGGTAGAGATACATCGGCAGGACGTCGGTCGCCCCGAGCGGACCTCCCTTGGTCATCACGAACACGTGGTCGAAGACCTGGAACGAGTCGATCACGGCCATGATCGTCTGGAGCACGGTGATCGGAGTGAGCAACGGCCAGGTGATGTCCCAGAACTGCCGCCAGCCGCTGGCGCCGTCGACTCGCGCCGCCTCGTAGTACATGGGCGAGATGCTCTGGAGCCCCGCTAGATAGATGACCATCACGAAGCCGATCCGCTTCCAGACACCGACAACGACGATCGCGGGGAGCGCCCAGTCGGGATCTGCGAGCCAACCCGGCGCCGGAAGCCCCGATTCGCGCAAGCCGATGTTGACCACTCCGGTGTACGGGTCGAAGAGGAGCATCCAGACCACTGCCGCGGCGACCGTCGCAGTCAGCACCGGAGTGAAGAACAGCGTCCGATAGACATTCCGCCCGAGCAAGCGGCGGTTGAGGGCGACCGCGAGGAGGAGACCGAGCGCGATGGAGATCACGGTGGTGGCGAGCGTGTAGATCGCCGTCACCTTCAGCGAGTTCCGGAAATCGGGACTTGCCAGCAGATCGCGGTAGTTGTCGAGCCCGACGAACCGCGGATCGGCGGAGAGGCCGTCCCATTCGAGCAGGCTCAGGCGCGCCGCGTAGAAAAACGGGTAGGCCGTGAAGACGGCGAAGACGGCGAGCGCGGGCAGGAGGAGCACGAGCGCGGTCCCCCACTGGCTGCGGCGGTGGACCCATCGCCTGAGCTGCGGCGTTGCCTGGGAGACGGCCGACATCACGGCAGATTGTGAGCCGCCCGCCGCAACGACAGGCGGCCCACAGTTAGCGAAGGTCTAACGGCCCCGCAGCGCCGCTCGAACTGCGCGGTCCGCGTTTACGAGCGCCTGGCTGACCGAGACGGTGCCGTGGAATGCCTTCTCGATCTCGCGCGAGAACGCCTCCGAGGTCGCTGGGTACTGCGGGATCGGCGGCCGTGCATGGGCGTACTTCTGCTGCCGGATGAACGCGCGATAGCGGTTGTCTCTGCTCAACAAGCCCTGGATGCGGCGGCTGCCCGCCACGGACTTGCGTACGGGCATGAACGCGGTTGCGACGTCCCAGTCGATCTGAGTCTTCGTGCTCGCGAGCCAGATCGCAAACGTCGTCGCGGCTTTCTGCTTGGCCGACGTACTCTTGAAGACGAAGACCTGCTCGCCGCCCATGTTCGTCGCGCGCTTGCACCCCGCGCAGGTCGGGATCATCGAAGTGCCGAACTGGAACGGCGCCTGGTCGGCGTAGATCGACACCATCCACGAGCCGTCCACGCGCATCCCGGCGAGGCCCTTGTCGAACGCCCCCCACTGACCGGCCTCGGCGACCTTGTCGGTCTGGATGAGGTTGACCAGATACGTCAAGGCCCGCCGGCCACGCGGGTTGTTGAAGCCTGGGCGGTCGTACTTCGGCGGGACGAGGTACTCGGCGCCCGCCTGCCAGAGGTAGGGCTGGAACTGCCACGTGAGCCCCTCGCCGGGCTGCGTGAAGATCTCGAAGCCTTGGACCCCTCCGCCCAGGGCGGCGATGCGCTTTGCGTACTCGCGCACCTGTTCCCACGTCTGAGGCGGTCGATTCGGGTTGAGCCCCGCCCGCTGAAACAGGTCCTTGTTGTAGAAGAGGGCGAGGTTGTTCGTACTGACGGGAAGCGCCTGGATCTTCCCGCGGTAGCGGCCGTAGCGGAGCAGCTCCGGGTAGAAGTCATTCGTGTTCACGTTGCGCCGGACGGTGGCCGTGATGTCGACGAGCGCGCCGGAACGGTTCAGGTTCGCCATCCAGGCGATATCGCCCGCCGCAACCGGGGGAAGGTCACCGCCCGCGCGGGCCACCTGCATCTTCTCGAAGAGGTTCCCCCAGGGGAACGTCACGTTCTTCACCCGGATGTTCGGATGCGTCCGGTTGAAGCGCGAGATCAGGTCGGAGATCGCCTTCGCGTTGTTGCCGTCCCAGTAGTTCCAGAACTCGATCGTGACCGGCGCCGACGCGCCGCCCGGGGCCGCCGCTGAACGGGGCGCCCCAGCCGCGATCTGCGTGGCGGCGCCGAGGGCGCAACTGCCGGCGAGCGCGAGTGAGAGGCCGCGGCGCCAGAGTCGTTTCATTGAAGCCTCCTTGGACGCGAGCTCGGCCGGCTCGCGGGTTGAGGCGCGTGCCTGTTTCATGCCGACTGAAACGCCGAGACCCTAAACCTCCTCCCGCGGACTGTCAAGCTGAGGTTGAAGCGGCCTACACACGCCTGTAAAGTGGCACTAGCCTCGGCCGCTCGGTTTCATGAAATCTGGAACAACAACACTACGGGAAGTGGCACAGCGCGCTGGCGTCAGCCTCGCCACGGCTTCCCGCGTCATCAACGGCGGCGATCAGGTTCGGCACGAGACGCGTGAGCGAGTCGAACGGGCGATGCGAGAGCTGCTCTACATCCCGCCGGGCCGTCCGGGCGTCAGCGGTGCGATCGGCCTGTTCGTGCCGGATCTGGCCAACCCGATCTTCCCGCTGCTCGCCGCAGCCATGGAGAAGCACGCGACGTCGGTCGGCCTGTCGACCATCCTCTGCAACACCACGGGCTCGCCGACGCGCGAGACCGAGTACGTCCACATGCTGCTCGAGCGCCAGGTCGCCGGGATGATCTTCATCTCCTCCGAGCTCGGGGATCTGCGCGCAGACCATTCGCACTATCGCCGCCTGCTCGCTGCCGGTGCGCGCCTCGTCTTCGTCAACGGCGCGAACGACGACCTGGCCGTTGCCGCCGTCGGCGTCGACGAGCGCGCGGCCGGGCATCTCGCCACCCAGCACCTGATCGACCTCGGCCACCGCCGAATCGCATTCGTCGCCGGGCCGGACCATTATTTGCCGACTCTTTTGAAGGCCGCCGGACGTGAGAACGCGCTGCGAGCAGCAGGCATCGATCCTGCCGGCCTCGTCGAGCACAGCAACTTCTCGGTCGACGGAGGAAGGAGCTCTGCACGCTCTTTGCTCGCGCGCGACAACCCGCCGACCGGCGTTATCTGTTCGAACGACCTCATGGCCATCGGAGTGATGCAGGAAGCCGAAAAGGTTGGGCTGCACATCCCGGACGACGTGTCGGTCGTGGGGTTCGACGGCATTCCGGCGGCGACATGGACGAAGCCGGCGCTCACCACCATCGAGCAGCCTGTGGAGAAGATTGCCGAGACCGCGATCACCGTTCTGCGCACGTTGATCGCCGACCCCGAACGGGAGCTGCCGCAGTTTCTCTTTCGCCCGACACTGCAGGTCCGCGGCTCGACGGCGGCGGCTCGCTCGTAGGCCTTGGCCGAGATCGTCCTCGACGGTCTAGCGAAAGTCTTCGCCGGCGGCGTGCGCGCGGTCGACGATGTCAGCCTCACCGTGGCCGACGGCGAATTCATGGTGTTGGTCGGACCTTCGGGCTGCGGCAAGTCGACGATGCTGCGCCTGATCGCCGGGCTCGAGGACGTGACCGAGGGGACGATCGCTATCGGCGGCCACAACATGACGGATGTCGCTCCGCGCAACCGCGACGTGGCAATGGTCTTCCAGAACTACGCGCTCTACCCGCACAAGAGCGTGCGCCAGAACCTCGCTTACGGTCTGAAGGTGCGCCGGACCCCCCGCGGCGAGATTCGCAGCCGTGTCGAGGATGTTTCGCGCATCCTCGGTCTCGACGCTTTGCTCGAGCGCCGCCCGAGCCAACTCTCCGGTGGTCAACGGCAGCGGGTGGCTATGGGCCGCGCAATCGTGCGCGAGCCGGCTGCGTTCCTGATGGACGAGCCGCTCTCCAACCTCGACGCCAAGCTCCGGGTGACGATGCGTGCGGAGCTTGCGCGTCTGCACGAGCGTCTCGGCGTGACCACCGTCTATGTCACGCACGACCAAGTCGAGGCGATGACGCTGGGCCAGCGGGTCGCCGTGATGCGGGACGGCAAGATCCAACAGGTCGACCGGCCCCAGGCGCTCTACCGTCACCCTGCGAACCTTTTCGTTGCCGCCTTCATCGGCTCGCCGGCGATGAATCTCGTCGAGGCGACGGTCGAGGGAGACGAGGTCGCATTTGCCGGCTTTCGCATCCCTCTCCCGCCCGGCCGGCGAGCGGCTTTGGCAGGCAGAAAGCGCGTCATCCTCGGTGTCCGAGCGGAGGCGTTCGAGGATGCGTTCTTCGCCGATGCCAGGCTGCCGCAGATCGAGGTCCACGCCGCCGTCGTCGAAGAGCTCGGAGCGGACGCGCACGTGATCTTCCCAATCGAGGCGTCCCGCGTAGATGTCGACGAGCTGAGGGCTGTAGTCGAGCATGAAGAGGATCGGCTGCTCGCGGACGATCGGGCACTCTTCAACGCACGCGTCGATGCGCGGACGACCGCCCGTGCAGGTGACCGAATGCGTCTCGTTGTCGATCCGGAGCGTCTGTACTTCTTCGACTTGAAAACGCGCGAGGCGCTCCCATCCGAGCCGGGACTCCGAGGGCTCGAGCCCCGCCCGGCTACGCCGGAAGGTCGCGGCCGGCCGTTCGCTAGATCCGGCGCGGCGCCGGGCACGTAGTCCCTGTCGTGAAGAGACTCTTGCTGGTTCTGGCGGTGCTCGTGCTGATGCTCTCCGGTTGCGGTGACGGGAAGGGCAAGTACGAGGTCGCCCCGCACGCCGCGCACAGCACGGCGAGCTGAGACGCCCGGCGGACTGCCCGGGGCGCCAGGGCAGCCCGCCGATCTCGGGTTCCTAGTAGCTCGTGAAGAGCAGGTGGTTGTTCGTCGTCCTCGACGAGGTGACGATGCCCTTCGCCGTCTGCGCGTAGAGCGCGTCCCGCACGGTCGCGGCTGAAGCCGTCGGGTTGCCCTCGAGGTAGAGCGCCGCGACGCCCGCGGTGTGTGGCGTCGCCATCGAGGTTCCGCTGATCGTGTTCGTGGCGGTACTGCTCGTCCACCAGGCGGACGTGATCGAGACGCCCGGCGCGAACCAGTCGACACAGCTGCCGTAGTTCGCCCAGGACGCCTTCTTGTCGGTTCTGTCGACCGCACTGATCGTCATCGCCTCCGCGACCCGCGCCGGCGATGAGTTGCACGCGTTCTGCCCGATCCCGCCCGCGTTGCCGTTGCCGGCGGCGATCGCGTAGCTGACGCCGTCGGAGATCGAGCGGCGCACCGCGTCGTCGAGCGCTGTGCTGGCGCTCCCGCCGAGGCTCATGTTCGCGACCGCCGGCTGACCCGCCACATGGCTCCCGGTCACCCAGTCGATGCCCGCGATCACGCCGGACGTCGAACCACTACCGCTGCAGCCGAGCACGCGGACCGCGACGAGCGTAGCGCCCTTCGCCACGCCGTAGGTCGTGCCGCCGATTGTCCCTGCGACATGAGTGCCGTGCCCGTTGCAGTCGGCCGCCGAGCCCCCGCTCGTGACGGCGTCGTAGCCCGTGATCGCCCGACCGCCGAACTCGTTGTGACTGAAGAGGATGCCGGTGTCGATCACGTAGGCCGTCACGCCGGTTCCGGTGTTCGTGTACGTGAACGTGCCCGAGAGCGGAAGCGAACGCTGGTCGATCCGGTCGATCCCCCAGGTCGCGTCGCTCTGGGTCGTGTCGGCCCGGACCTCCGCGTCGGACTCGACGTAGGCGACCTGCGGGTTGTGCGAGAGACCCTCGATCGCCTGCGGCGGCAGGGAGATCGAGTAGCCCTTGAGCGCGTGCTCGTAGACGTACTTGATTTGACCGCCAAAACGGCGAGCATGTTCTGCGGCGACCGCGGAAACGTCTCCAACGTCGCCCTTCAGCACGACGATGTAGTCCGCGCGCTGGGGCGGCTCGGCCGAACCCCACGCGGGCGCGAGGGCGGCGAGTGCGAGGGCGCCGGCGGCGAGTACGAGCGCGCGGCGCCAGAAACGAGCATTGGGCATGAGCCCTCCTTGTCCAGTAAGAAGGAATGTCTGCCGCAGGCTCGGTCGAACGCCGGCCTCACCCCCTGGTGCTGCTTCCTCGGAGGGGCCGGACGTTAGTGCGCTCGCGGGCGGAATACAACCCCCTGGCGGTCAGATCTGCCAGGCGCCGCCGCGCAGGATCGGTACCCGCTCGCCGTCCCGCGTGATTCCGGTCACGGCGACGTCGTCGTCGCCGATCATGAAGTCCAGGTGGAGCTCGCTGCGATTGATCCGCGGCACGTCGTCTTCGTCCACGAACGTCTCGTATGCGCTCCCGAACGCGAGGTGGCTCGACGCGTTCTCATCGATCAGCGTGTTGTAGAAGACGGTCCCGAGCTGGCCGATGCGGCCTTCACGGTCGACGAGCGCGACTTCGCCGAGGCGCCGGGCTCCTTCGTCGACCGACGTGCGTGTCCGCAGCGCCTCGCTGCCCTTCTCGGCGTCCAATTCCACTGCGCGCCCCGCCTCGAACCGCACGGTGATCCCCTCGATCCGGGTCCCGTCGTTCAGGACGAGCGGCCGTGTCGCGCGGACGAGGCCGTCGGCGCGCGCGGGGTCCGGCGTCGTCGTCACCTCCTCCGAGGGCAGGTTCGGAACGAAGTCGAGACCGTCTACGGTCGTCTCGTTCGCGATCTGCCAGCGCGAGCTCGGCAGGAGACCGACGGTCAGGCCGGTTCCGGGGCCTTCGAAGTGCACGGCGTCGAACCGCAATTCGCTGAGCCGGTCGGCGACGGCACCCGTCTGGCCGAAACGCTTGCGCCACGCGCCTGCCGGGTCATCGCTGTCCAGCCGGCAGACGTGCTCGATGTCCTGCCAGAGCCGGGCGAGCGGGTCGTCGGCGTCGGGATGCACCTGACGCGCCCAGGCCTCGGTCGGCCCAGGCATGACGAGCCAGTTCGACGTCCTGTCGTTGATGACCTGGAAGTTCTCCTTCACGCGAGGGAGCTGGTCGCGCCCGACGCGTACCGGGTCGAGGTCGTCGAGCAGTCCCGGCGCCGTCGCGCCCACGATCCCGATCAGCGCACCCCGCAGCTGCCCGCGCTCCAGTGCGCGGTGCGCGTACCAGGGCGGCACGTATTCGAGCGTGTCCTCATCGGCGTGCTCGATCCGCGCCCGCTTGACGTACGGGTCGAAGTACCAGGGGTCGACGAACTTCGCCCCGCGCTCGTACGCGTAGGCGGAGACGGCTCGGACGAGCTGCTCCTGGCCGTACTCGGTATTGATGCAGACGATCTGGCCCGGTTGCACGTTCGCGCCGTATTCCACGGACAGGCGGGCGAGCTCGTCGATGAGCTGGGTGAAGTCCACGGGGAGGCGATCGTACAACCGCCGTCGAATATGAATCGTCGTGGACGCGTTGGAGCGGTTCCTCTCGAGCGCCTCGCTCTCCGAGGCGACCCGCCGCGCTTACCGGTTCGACCTCGAGCCGTTCGTCGCCTGGCTCGACGCGCACGGGGTTGCGCTCGAGGACGTCGACGCGCGCGCGGTTGCGGAGTTCGCCGCCGAGCTCGGCCGCGACCGCCGGAAGCTCGCGCCCGCGACGATCGCGCGCAAGCTGGCGGCCGTGCGCTCGTTCCTGCGCCATGCGCTCGGTGCCGCGCGGGTCCCGGAGACGTCGCTCGGGTCTCGACGCACGCGGCGCCTGCCCCACGCTCCGCGGCCGTCAGAGATCGAGAGCGTGCTGGACGCGGTGCGCGGCGAGGGGCCGCTGGCGCTTCGCAACCGCGCTCTGCTCGAGCTCCTCTACTCCGCCGGACTTCGCAGCCGCGAGGCGGTGCTGCTCGACCTGCAGGACGTGAGCTTCGAACAGGAGCACGTGCACGTCCGCGGCAAGGGCGGCAAGGAGCGGATCGTTCCGCTCGGCGAGGAAGCCGCGTACTGGCTTGCGCGTTACCTGCGCGACGCACGGCCCGAGCTCGTCCGCGGCGCGGAGAACGCGCTGTTCGTCTCCGCGCGCGGGCGCCGTCTCGACACGTCGACGTTGCGACGTCTGTGCCCGAACCCGCACAAGCTGCGGCACGCGTTCGCGACGCATTTGCTCGAAGGCGGTGCGGATCTGCGGACGATTCAAGAACTTCTCGGGCATTCTTCACTGACAACAACACAGATCTACAGTCATGTCGATGGAAAGAGGTTGCGTCGTGTCTACGACCGCGCGCATCCGAGACGTTGAAAAGTCGGCCGCTGCGCGGCCTCAACTTTTCACCGCAGTTACCAACCCAAGAATCGCTGCATGCGGTGACGGGCAAAGCCCGCCACCGCGGCGACTGCGATCAGCGTTTACCGGTCGATCGAAAAATCCCGCCGCATGAACGTAACGGTCCCTGACTCTGACCTCGAAAGCTTTCTCGCCCTGCTCGCGGCGCAGCGCGCGCCGCGCACCGTCGAGGCGTATCGCCGCGATCTCGACCACTTCACCGCGTGGCTCGGCGCCGCTCCCTCGCGTGCGTCGCTGGAGGACCTCGAGCGCTATCTCGCGCAGCTGCGCGCCGACGGCTTCGCGCCGGCGACGATCGCGCGCCGGATCGCCGCGCTCCGCGCCCTCTACAGGCATCTCGTGCTCGTCGGCTCGCGCGAGGACAATCCTGCGGCCGAGCTCTCGCCGCCACGCCGCCGGCGCACGCTCCCGCGCACGCTCTCGCCGGGGGAAGCCGAGCGGCTGATCGAGGCCGCGAACGGGGTCACGCCGCGCGCGCTGCGCGACTCGGCGATCGTCGAACTGTTGTACGGCGCCGGGCTACGCGTCTCGGAGCTCGTGTCGCTCGACGTGACGAGCGTCGACGTCGACGAGCGCCTCGTCCGAGCGCTGGGCAAGGGCTCGAAGGAGCGGGTCGTGCCGATCGGCCGGCGCGCCGCCGAGGCGCTGCGCCGCTACCTCGCGCGCGGGCGGCCGCACCTCGACCGCCGGCGGAGGCTCGAATTGTTCCTGAACGCACAAGGTGGCCCGCTCACCCGCGCGGGCGTCTTCCTGATTCTCCGCAAGCTCGCCGCCAAGGCCGGGTTGGAGCCGGAACGTGTCCACCCGCACCTGCTCCGGCACTCGTTCGCGACCCACCTGCTCGAGGGCGGCGCGGACCTCCGGAGCGTCCAGGAGATGCTTGGGCACGCCAACCTCTCCACGACCGAGCTCTACACGCACGTATCCGATCAGCGCCGCCGCGAGTTGTACTACCAGGCGCACCCTCACGCGCGCCGTCGTGTTTCACGGGAGTCCCCACCCGCAACAAGAAAGAACGAATGACCGGAATCAGCCCCCAACTCGCGGTTCTCTTGGCGTCGACCGGCGCCGGCGTGTGGATGGTCGTGGCCGGAGTGCAAAAGAGCGCACTCGAGTGGCGGCGGCGCAGGCGGACGTGCCCGTCCTGCGGCCGCGACATCGTCGGCCGCACCTGCAACTGCCACGCCTCTTAGCGCTTAGCGCCCGACTTCTTCCGCAAGACCTCGGCGACCTTGCGCGCCGCGTCGCGCAGCTCGCGCTCCTGCTCGTCGTCCTCCGAGAGGCCCTTCAGCAGGCGGATCGTGTCCGGCTGCGGCGACGCGTTCTTGAGGGTGACGATGGCGAGCCGGCGGACGGCGTTGTTCGGGTCGGCGTTCGCGAGCGTGTGCAGCATCGGGCGCACCGCGTTCACGACGCCCGGGCTCTCGCGCGAGAGCAGCTCCAGAGAGACGAGCGCCGAGCCGCGGGAAGCCGGGCTGTCGTCCTCGAGGCCGCGGCGCAGCAGTTCGGTTTTCTGCCGCCAGCGGAACTGCCCGATCGCTCTGTACGCCAGCGCCCGTTCGCGGAAGTCCTGACTGCGCGCCGCGGCCTCGAGCTCGTCGTCCCACTGCGAGCGCAGCGTGGCGAGGGCGCGCTCGTCGCCTGACGCTGCGAGCGCGTCGGCCTCGGCCGCAGCTTCCGCGAGTGTCAAACGGGCTGGAGCGAGCGGGGCGCCGGCCCGACGTAGCGCGCCGACGGCCGGAACAGCTTTCCGGTCCGCTTCTGCTCGAGGATGTGCGCCGACCAGCCGGCGACTCGCGAGCACGCGAACATCGCAGGCGCGAGCGGCGGCGGGATCTCGGCGGCATCGAGAACGACCGCCGAGTAGTACTCGACGTTCGTCGCGAGCACACGCTCGGGGTGCCGCTCCTGGAGCAGGCGCAGCGCAACCTGCTCGAGCTCCTCCGCTACCTCGACGTTCGGCGCGCCCAGCTCCTTCGCGACGCGCTTGAGCAGCCGTGAGCGCGGGTCCTCCGCGCGGTAGACGCGGTGGCCGAAGCCCATGATGCGCTTGCCGCTAGCGAGCGCCTCCTGCACCCAGCGCTCGGCGTCCCCCAGCTTCGCCGCCTCTTCCAGCATCGGCTTGACGTATGCCGGTGCGCCGCCGTGCAGCGGGCCCGAGAGCGCGCCGACCGCCGAGGAGAGCGCCGCGCCGCAGTCGGCACCCGTTGAGGCGACGACCCTCGCCGTGAACGTCGACGCGTTCAGCCCGTGCTCGGCGGTGCAGATCCAGTACGTGTCGATCGCCTTGACGTGACGCGGATCGGCGTCGCCGCGCCAGCGGAGGAGGAACTTCTCCGCTGCGGTCTTGCCCGTCGCGACAACGTCGTCCGGAGCTGGCTTGCGGCCGTCCGCGACGGCGGCGGACCGCGCGACGATCTCCATCATCTGCGCGGAGAGCCGCCCGAGGTCCTCGCGCGCCTGCTGGTCGGAGATCTCGTTCAGCTTCCCGAGCTTCCACTCGCCGGCCAGCCGCGCTGTCTCGGCCTGGAGGTCGGCGGGCGCGTTGCCCGTCAGCCGGGCGGGCTCGTACGGCTCGGGGTCGGGCATCTTCGAGTCGAGGTCGTTGTCGACCAGCAGGCCCCAGACGTTCTCGTAGGGATAGTGGCCGACGAGATCCTCGATGTCGACGCCCCGATAGCGGAGCGATCCGCCCTCGCGATCGGGCTCGGCGATCTCTGTCTCGACGGCGACGACGCCTTCGAGCCCGGGCTTGAAGTCGTTCATCGGGCAGGACCTTATCTATAGGCTGCGACCCCGGTATGCCTCACCGAGTCACGCTGATTCCGGGTGACGGGACCGGTCCCGAGCTCACCGAAGCGACGCGCCGGGTGCTCGAAGCGACAGGCGTCGAGTTCGACTGGGACGTGCGCTACGCCGGCGAGGAGGTCATGGAGCGCTACGCCGGCAACCCCCTCCCGGAAGAGACGCTCGACGCGATCCGCGAGACGGGCGTCGCGCTGAAGGGGCCGATCACGACGCCCGTCGGCGGCGGCTTCCGGTCGGTGAACGTCGGCCTCCGGACGGGCCTCGATCTCTACGCGCAGGTGCGTCCGTGCAAGTCGTACCAGGGCGTGCGGTCGCGCTTCGACGACGTCGACCTCGTGATCATCCGCGAGAACACGGAGGACCTCTACGCGGGCATCGAGTACGAGCAGGGCACCGAAGACGCGCGCGAGTTGATCGACTGGATCGAGTCGAAGGGCGGTAAGCTGCGCTGGCGCGACGCGGGTCTCTCCATCAAGCCGATCTCGATCACCGGCACGCGGCGCGTGTTCGAGTTCGCCTTTGACTACGCGCGACGGATGCACCGCCGTAGGGTCACGGCCGTGCACAAGGCGAACATCATGAAGTTCAGCGACGGGTTGTGGCTGAGCGTCGCGCGCGAGGTCGCCGCTGAAAACCCCGACGTCGACTTCGACGATCGCATCGTCGACAACATGTGCATGCAGCTCGTGCAGCGCCCAGAGGAGTACGACATGCTCGTGCTGCCGAACCTCTACGGCGACGTCCTCTCGGATCTCTGCGCCGGGATGATCGGCGGACTCGGGATGGCGCCCGGCGCGAACTACGGCGACAGCGCCGCGGTGTTCGAGCCCACGCACGGCTCGGCGCCGAAGTACGCGGGCCTGAACAAGGCCAATCCGATGGCGCAGCTCCTGTCCGCGGTCCTGATGCTGCGCCACCTCGGCGAGATGGAGGCTGCGGACCGGCTCGAGAACGCGATCGCGGACGTAATCCGCGAGGGCAAGAGCGTGACCTACGACATGAAGCCGACCCGGGACGATCCGACGGCCGTCGGCACGAGCGAGGTCGCGGACGCGATCATCGACCGCCTCGGAGCGCCCGTTGCGCAGTAAAGTCACGGTTGTCGGCGCAGGCAACGTGGGCGCAACCTGCGCGCAGGTGCTCGCGCAGCGCGACTACGCAGACGTCGTCCTCGTCGACATCAAGGAGAATCTCCCGCAGGGCAAGGCGCTCGACATCGACCAGATGGGCGCCGTACTCGGGTTCGAGCCTCGGGTTGTCGGCTCGAACGGATACGACGAGACCGCGGGGTCTGAAGTCGTCGTGATCACGGCCGGCCTCCCCCGCTCGCCGGGCATGAGCCGCGACGACCTCGTCACGACGAACGAGAAGATCGTCGGCTCGGTCACGGACCAGGTCGTCGACGCATCGCCCGACGCGATCCTGATCGTGGTGTCGAATCCGCTCGACGCGATGTGCCACGTGGCGAAGAACGTCTCCGGCTGGCCGAAGGAGCGTGTCTTCGGGATGGCCGGCATCCTCGACACGGCGCGGTTCTCGACCTTCATCGCCTGGGAGACCGGCTCCTCGGTCAAGGACGTGACCGCGATGGTGCTCGGCGGCCACGGCGACCAGATGGTCCCGGTCGTCAGCGCGACGACGGTCGGCGGCGTGCCGCTCACGAAGCTTGTACCGCAGGACCGGATCGAGGCGATGGTCGAGCGGACGCGGAAAGGCGGCGGCGAGATCGTCAACCTGCTCGGCACCTCTGCGTGGTACGCGCCCGGAGCCGCGGCCGCGCAGATGGTCGACGCGATCTGCCTCGACGAGAAGCGCGTCCTGCCGTGCACCGCCCTCCTCGAGGGCGAGTACGGGATCGACGGGCTGTACATGGGCGTGCCGGTGAAGCTCGGCGCGCGCGGCATCGAGCAGATCATCGAGCTCGACCTCTCCGATGAGGAGCGCAGGTGGCTGTCGGAGTCCGCCGAGGCGGTGCGCGAAGTCGTCGGAGTACTGACCGCGTAAATGGACCTCGGCCTCCGCGGACGCACGGCGATTGTCTGCGGTGCCTCCGCGGGGATGGGCCTTGCGATCTCCGAATCGCTCGCCGGCGAGGGCGCGAACGTCGTCATGTTCGCGCGCCGGCGCGAGCCGCTTGAGCGTGAGGCAGATCGGCTTGGCGCGCTCGCGGTCCGCGGCGACGTGACGAACCCTCGTGACTTGCAACGCCTCGTCGAGACCACCGTGGACGCGTTCGGAGGGGTCGACGTGCTCGTGAACAACAGCGGCGGACCTCCGCGCGCGCGGGCGGTCGACCTCACGGATGACGCTGTCGAGGAGGCCGTCGAGCTCCTGCTCCTCTCCGCGATCCGGCTGACACGACTGTGCCTGCCCTACCTGGGCAAGAGCGGCCGCGGCCGGGTGATCACGATCACGTCGAGCTCGGTGCGCGAGCCGATCGACAATCTCGCGCTTTCGAACGCTGTCCGTCCCGGCGTGGTCGGCTGGCTGAAGACGCTCGCGCGGGAAGTCGGCCCGCAGGGCGTCACGGTGAACGCGATCGCACCCGGATTCATCGAAACGGAGCGATTGCGGGAGGTGTACCCCGAAGGTCCCACCGAAGCCGACGTACAGGCGATCCCTTTGCGGCGGTTCGGCGCGCCGCAGGAGATCGGCGACGTCGTCTGCTTCCTCGCCTCGGACCGCGCGACCTACGTGACCGGCGCCGTGATTCCGGTCGACGGCGGGCTCACGCGCTTCCTGCTCTGATGATCCTCGTCTGCGGCGCGACGGGGCAGCTCGGCGGTGCCGTGGCCGCGCGACTCCTCGATCGCGGCGCGCACGTTCGCGTCCTCCTTCGCCCGTCTGCAGACGCGGCTCCGCTCGCGCAGCGTGGCGCGGAGATCGCGCGCGGCGACTTTCGCGACCCGCGGTCACTGCACGATGCCGTCGCAGACACGGACACGGTAGTGACGTCGGTGACGGCGATCGGGCGAGCGCTCGCGGGCGAGAACATCTCCCTGGATGCGGTCGACCGCAAGGGAACGCTCGCGCTCACCGACGCGGCGGAGCAAGCCGGCGTCGAGCGGCTCGTCTACGTGTCGGCCGCGGGAATGGAGAACGCGGCGCGGTTTCCGCTCTCGCGCGCCAAGCTCGCCGTCGAGCGACGGCTTCGCGCCTCTTCGCTCCGCGAGGTGATCGTCAAGCCGGATGCCTTTCAGGAGGTCTGGATCTCCCCGCTCGCGCGGCTCGATTGGCAGCAGGGACGGCTGGAGGTGCTCGGTCGCGGCGAGACGAAGACCGCCTACGTATCGGTCGGCGACGTCGCAGAGGCGATCGTGCGGCTGACGCTCGCCGACGATCCGCCGCGCGAAGTCACGTTCGGAGGCCCGGAGCGTCTGACACGGAACGAGGTCTGCGATCTGATCGAGCAGGCGGCCGGCCGGCAGCTCGAGCGCCGGCATGTCCCGCGTGCGATCCTCCACGTTACGAGCCGGGCGCTGGGACCCGTGAAGCCGGCACTCGCGTCGCTCCTCGGACTGGGCCTGATGATGGACACTCACGAGTCGAGCTGGGACGACGTCCCGCTGCGCACCCTGGGAATCGACCCGCGGCCCGCGTCGATCTACGTGCGCGCCGCGGTCGCCGCAAGCGGCTGAGTATCCTCCCCGGCGGTGCTGCGGCTTTTCACGCCCGTACGGCTCGTCGTCGCCGGGCTCCTCGTAGCCGCGGCGGCTGTCGTCGTCTGGCTCTTCCCGACCAACAGCTACATCTTCCTGCCGAACGACGCGCACCCGGTCGCGCCGCTCGTGAAGGTCGAGGGCGGACGCGACCCGGCTGACGGCGGCGGCATCTACTTCGTCGACGTGCTCGTGCGCAAGGCAACCGTCATCGAGCGGATCTGGACGGGCTCGCGCGAGGGCGCGACGGTCGTCCCCGCTTCGGACGTGCGCCCGCCCGGCGTGAGCGAGGCGGAGCGCCGGCGCGAGGAGCTCGCCGAGATGCGCCGCTCGCAGGATGTCGCTGCAGCGGTCGCGCTACGCGAGCTCGGCTACAAGGTCGTCGCCGAGCCGGTCGGTGCACGCATCGAGGTCGTCGCCGCCGACGGCCCGTCGAGGGGCAAGCTCGAGCCCGGTGACGTGATCGTGGCAGTGGACAGGAAGCGCGTGACTGCTCCTTCGGAGCTCCGGCGTGCGATCCGCGAGCGCGGCAGCGGCAAGCGCTTGAACGTCCGCGTGCGCCGAGGCGCGAAGATCGTCAACGTCGAGGTGCGGACGATTCGCGGCCCGGAAGGAACGCCCCTCGTCGGGGTGATCGTCTCGCAGGCTGCGACGATCAAGCTGCCGCTCGACGTCGAAATCGACTCGGGAGGAGTCGGCGGCCCGTCGGCGGGTCTCGCGTTTGCGCTCGACGTGCTGGAGGAACTCGGGCGCGACGTCGATCACGGGCGGCGGATCGCGGTCACGGGCGCGATCGAGCTCGACGGGACGGTCGGACAGATCGGCGGCGTGAAGCAGAAGACGATCGGCGTCAGGCGCTCGCACATCAAGGTCTTCGTCGTCCCGGCTGGGGATAACGCGCGCGAAGCACGCCGCTATGCAGAGGGAATTCGGATCGTGCCGGTGGGGACTTTTCAACAGGCGTTGCGGGTGCTGGCAACACTGCGTCGGACGGCGCAGAATTAAGCACCTTTCGGAGGGTTCAAATGCACCGCAAAATGCGCTGTTTTCATGCCTCTCCCGGCTTGCGGCAAGAGTGGTGGGCTGTAGTCTCGGCCCCCGATTCCTGCGGGGTTCTGCGGCGAACACCAGGAGCCATGAACAAGAGCAGCAAACCAAGCTGTAGCGACTGCTACTTTCGTCGCGCTGGGCTTTGCGCCCTCGGCGGGAACACGCCCTGTCCGACGTTCCGTCCCGCCCGCGGGGGCGAACTCGCACCGCCGCGGCAACCGTCGCTCGTGCCGCGCACTGTCGCAGCGCGGCACGCTGCCGCCGTCTAGCGAATCTCCACCCTCTCGCCCGCGGGCACGAGCGCCGCGAGCCGCCGCACGCCCTCGCGAATCTCGTCCGGCGAGGCGAAGCTGAACGCGAGGCGCGCCGAGCGCTCGCCGCCCCCGCCCGGAAGGAAGAAGTCGGTGCCTTTCACGTACGTGACGCCCGCCGCTTCGGCGCGCGCGAGCAACCCAGCCGCATCGACCGGCAGGTCGAGCCAGAGGAAGTAGCCGCCTTCGGGCCGGCTCCACGTCGCGCGTTCGCCGAGCTCGTGCTCGAGTGACTCGAGCATCGCGTCCCGTCGTGCACGCAGAAGCCCTCGGACGCGCTCGAGGTTCGGCTCGAAAGCGCCGCGCCGGAGGAACTCGTACACGGCTGCTTCGGCGAGGAGCACAGGAGTGATGTAGGTAGACACAGCCATCACTTCGACCGTTCGGGCCAGGTCCTCGGGAAGAACGAAGTACCCGACGCGCACGCCCGGCGCGACCGTTTTCGAGAACGAGGAGCTGTAGATCACGCCCTCGCGGCCCGCGAGGTCGAAGAGGGACGGCGGCGCCTCCCCCTCGTAACGGACGAGGCCGTACGGGTCGTCCTCGAACAGGACGACGTCGTGAGCGCGCGCCAGCTCGACCGCCCGGCGTCTGCGCTCGACCGAGAGCGTTCGTCCGCTCGGGTTCTGAAAGGTCGGGATCGTGTAGACGAGCGACACGCCGCCCTTGCTCAGCTCCTCCTCGAGTGCGTCGACGTCGAGACCCTCGTCGTCCTGCGGAATCGCGGCGACGTCCGCGCCGAGCTCGCCGAGGATCTTCAGCGGCCGGTCGTACGTCGGCGCCTCGACGAGGACGCGCCCCCGGCCCGCGAAGTGCGTCGCGAGGAAGACGAAGCCCTGGAGCGATCCGTTCGTGAGCACCACGTGCGCAGGGTCGACGCCGTGGCGCTCGGCAATCCATCCGCGCAGCGGCGCGTAGCCGGACGCGGGCCCGTACGAGAGGATCGTGCGCCCGTCCCGCTCGACCGCTGCGCAGGCGCAGTCGGCAAGCTCCTCGACGGGCAGGCACTCGGGTGCCGGGACGCCGCGCGCGAACGAGATCGTCTCCATCAGCGACGAGTCTACGAGTCGACGGGACTCCACGTTCGACCGCCGTCCGTGGTTCGGTAGGAGCCGTTGCCGGCGTAGCCCACCGTCGCCGTCACGAAGTCGAAGTCGGCCGACCCGGGCCACGCAGCGAGCCGGATCGCCTCCCAGCTGCGACCGCCGTCCGAGGTCCGCAGGATCCGCTTCCCGCCGATGCAGGCCGAAGGCTTCCCCGCGACGCGTGGCGAACGTCGGCGGCACGTCAGACCGGCCAGCCACCAGTGGCGGTCGTCGAGGTGTGCGAACCCGACGACCCGAAGCGACGGAGCGATGCGGACCGGCTTCCACGTCTTCCCGCCGTCGGTCGTGTGCGCGAGCCCGCCGTCCTGCCGAGGCGCAACCCCGAGCTTTGCGGTCACGAACTGCGCGCCGGCGACATCTTGGTTCGACCGGACCGCGGTCCACGTCTTCGCACCGTCTGTGGTTCGGAAGAGCCGGCTTCCGAGGACAGGCGCCAGGAACGCCACATCAACGGCGGGAACACTCAAGGTCGCCGCTGTTACGCCGCGGGGCGCGGCGAGTTTCCGCCAACTCCGACCTCCGTTGCTCGTCCGCAAGATCGCCAGACGCCCGCGCCCGTTGCGGTTCCACTCGGTCCCGACGGCCCAGACGACCCGTTGCGACACTCGCACGAGCTGT
>DASYUZ010000119.1:0-4864 GCA_036000665.1 Gaiellaceae bacterium | reverse complement strand
GACGCCCGCGGCGAGGGCGGCGGCGTACATGAGGAGCGCGACCACCGCCACGGAAATGAGGCTACCGCGGCCGGCGGGGGGTTACGGCTTGCCCCCGCCGGCCACGGCGTCGATCACTACGGAGGCCAGGGGCCCGAGCCGTTCAGTGCGGCGAGGACGAGAATCCCCAGCGGCACGAGCCAAGCCGGAATCTTCCGGGACATGCGGACACCTCCTTCCATTTCCCTCGTTTGACTGCTGTAGGAGCTACAGCCGAGAGCCGATAGAAGTCGGCGCGACAATTGTTGTCAAGCCTCTATATGAAGTTGACATCATCCGACTCGACTGAAAAGATGCGCGGTCGCGTGATGAGAGGGCCGGAGCCGATCGGGGTCCGTCTGCGGCGTCTCCGCCAGGAGCGGGGCCTGTCGCAGCGAGAACTGGCCTCCCCCGGGGTCTCCTACGCCTACATCTCGAGGATCGAGGCCGGGACTCGCCGGCCCTCCGTCAAAGCGCTGCGGATGCTCGCCCGGAAGCTCGGCGTCTCGCCTGAGTACCTGGAGACGGGCTCGGAGCTCCGCGACGTCGACGAGCGCGAGCTGAAGCTGACCGATGCCGAGCTGCGCCTGCGGATCGGAGGGGAACCGGAGGCCGCCGAGGAGGCGTTCGTGAAGCTGCTGGCCGAAGCGCAGGAGGCTGGCGACGCTGCATCCGCGCTTCGCGCACAGCTCGGGCTCGGGCTCGCTGAAGCGCAGCTGAACAGGCCGCAGGCGGCAGCACAACACCTCCAGGAAGCGCTCGACTCTGCCGGCGTCTCGCCCGTCGATCGACCCGACGCCTATTCGACGCTCGCGCGCGCGTACACGCTCATCGGCGAAGACACCCGCGCAATCGAGCTCCTGGAATGGTGTCTGCGCCAGGTCGAGGAGCAGGCTCCCGACAACGTCGCGTCGTATGTCCGATTCGCCGGCTACCTGAGCGCGGCGCTGAGCGACCGCTCCGATTTTGAGCGCGCAGAGCGCGTGCTGAGCGATGCGCTCGAGCGCGCCGAGGCCGCCTCGGACGCATACACGCGAGTTCGTCTGTACTGGTCGATTGCCCGCCTCGCGGAGGCCGAGGGCCGCTCCGTACGGGCGCTCGACTACGCACGGCGCGCGATTGCGCTTCTCGAAGCGACCGAGGACACGCACCACCTCGCGCGAGCGCATCTGCTTTGCGCGTGGATCATGGGACTCGAGAACAAGCCCGTGGAGGCCCAGCCGCATCTCGCCAAAGCCGAGGCGCTCCTCGGGTCGGGTGCCGACCCAACCGACCTGGCGATGCTGCGGGTTGAGCAGGCGAAGATCGCCGGTCAGCTCGGCGACGGCGACGAGGCGGTCGAAAAGGCGCGTGCTGCTCTCGAGCTGCTCGGCGAGCACTACGAGCAAGAACGGGGGAGCGCGTGCTGGGCGCTCGCCGAAGGGCTCGCCTTGAAGGGCGAGGTCCAGGAAGCAACGAACGCGTTCGAGAAGGCGGTGGAAGCGCTCGATGCCACGTCTGCGTGGCGCGAAGCAGCGCAGTGCTGCCGCCGCTGGGCGAAGGTGCTCCGCGACGCCGGCCGCGACGCCGAGGCCCTCGACGCGCTCGAACGCGCCACCGACTACGCAGTCCGCAGCCAACCGACCGCCCACACGCCGCTCGAGCGGTGACCGAGGCGCGGGTCCGTCCCGCCGGTCCGTACTCGCTCGCGTTGACCGCCGGCGGCCTCGGCGACGCGACGCGCGTCTTTCGCGACGGCATCGTGCGCGCCGTCGTGGGCGGCGAGCAGGCAACCGCTGCTCAGCTGACCGACGGTACCGTCGTCCTGCGCGGGAGCGAGGAGGCGATCGAGCGGCTGCGCTGGCTGCTTGCGGTCGACGACGACCACTCCGAGTTTCTCCGGCGCTTCAAGCACGACCGGATGCTGCGCGGGCCGATCGCGCACCTTCGAGGGTTGCGCGTCGCACGCGTCGGGACGGTCGCGCAGGCGCTCTTGCGCGCGCTCTGCGGGCAGCTGATCGAGTCGTGGCGGGCGCGAGCGCTGGAGAGGCGGATCATCCGCGCGGTGTGCGCGGAAGTGCTCGACCTCCACGCAGCACCGGACTGCGCCACGCTCGCGAAGCTCTCGCCCGCAGAGCTCCGCGCGCACGGCCTGCACGCCCGGCGCGGCGCCACGCTCGTCCGGCTCTGCCGTTCCGTCGAGCTCGAGCGCCTGCACGGCGTGCCGTCGGACGTCGTCGCCCAGCGTCTCGGGCGCGAGCGCGGGCTCGGGCCCTGGTCGGTCGGCGTCGTGTGCCTGGAGGGCCTGGGACGCCGCGAGTACGGGCTCGTCGGCGACCTCGGGCTCGTCAAGCTCGCGATCGCGCTGAAGGGCCGCTGGGTCGAGGCGCACGAGACCGCCGAGCTGCTCGAGCCGTACGGCGAGTGGGCCGGGCTCGCGAGCGTCTACCTGATGAAGGGCTTCGGGCGCGGGCTGATCCCGCTGCCCGACGGGGAGCGGATCCGCAAACCGCCGCACCGCATCTCTTCCCGCGCGGCCTAGAGTTACCGCATGACGCGGCTCGCGATCCTCGGCGCGGGGAAGATCGGCGAGTCCCTGCTCGCAGGGCTCGTGTCGTCGGGCTGGACGGACGTCGTCGTGACCGGCCGGCGCGAGGAACGCATCGACGAGTTGCGCGAGCGCTACGGGGTCGAGGCGACGCTCTCGAATCCCGCGGCCGTCTCAGGCGCGCGTCTCGTCGTGATCGCCGTGAAGCCGCAGGACATCGACACGCTCCTCGGCGAGGTGGCGCCCTCGTTGTCCTCAGAGCAAACGGTGTTGAGCGTCGCCGCCGCGATCCCGACGCGCGCGATCGAGATGCGTCTTCCGGAAGGCATTCCCGTCGTGCGCGCGATGCCCAACGCGCCGTCGACCGTGCACGAAGGAATCGCGGGCGTGTGCGCCGGTGCGCACGCCGGCGAGGAGCATCTTGCGCTCGCCGAGGAAGCCTTGCGCGCGCTCGGCCGGGTCGTGCGGCTGCCAGAGTCCGCGATGGATGCGGTGACCGCAGTTTCGGGGTCAGGACCCGCGTACTTCGCGCTCCTCGCCGAGGCGATGATCGAGGGAGGCATCCTCCTCGGCCTCTCGCGCGAGGTCTCGACGCAACTCGTGGTGCAGACGATGCTCGGAACGGCCAAGCTGCTCCGCGACGAGGAGATGCATCCGGTCGATCTCCGCGAGGCGGTGACATCGCCGGGCGGTACGACGATCCGCGCCATCCGCGTGCTGGAGGAGGAAGGCGTGCGCGCTGCGTTCCTGAACGCGATTCAGGCCGCGATGGAGCGCTCGCAGGAACTGGCGCGCGGCGAGGCGTGAACTTGCGCTCCATCGCGGCGGGGAAGGGGTTGGGGGGAAACCGGGAGGTTTCCCCGTCAGCGTTCCGCGGCCCGCGCCGTGACCTGCGCGCGGCGCGGGCCGCGGCGATCCTTGAAAGAAGGGGGTACTCGGGGGACACATGGTTTCCCCCGAGGGACGGAGCGGCCGCTCCGGCCGCCGCGGAGGACGCCGCGATGGAGCGCTCGCAGGAACTAGCGCGCGGCGAGGCGTGATAACCCCGGAAAATGCTTCGCATTCTCCGGGGCACCACCCCGTCGACATACGCGTCGTGGAGGACGCCGACGAGGCAGCGCGCGTGTGTGCAGAGCTGTTAGGGCGAGCATCAGGCCACGTCGTGCTTACGGGCGGCAAGACGCCGGGACGTGCGTACGGGCTCGCCGCCGGGCTGCGTCCCGATTGGAGCGACGCCGAGGTGTGGTGGAGCGACGAGCGCTGCGTCCCTCCCGACGACGAGCTCTCGAACTACCGGATGACGAAGCGTGCCCTCCTCGACCGCCTCGAGACGCCGCCCCGCGCCGTGCACCGGATCCGCGGCGAGGAGGGCGCCGAACGCGCCGCGGCCGCCTACGACGAAGAGCTCCGTGGCGTGACGCTCGAGCTCGTGCTGCTCGGGATCGGTCCGGACGGCCACACGGCTTCGCTCTTCCCGCACGCACCCACCCTCGCCGAGCGCGAGCGGCGGGCGGTCCCCGCCGCGGCGGCCCTGGAGCCTTTCGTCGACCGGGTCACGATGACGATCCCGGTGCTCGAGTCGGCGCCCCTCGTCATCTTCCTCGTGGCGGGCCCGGACAAGGCGGAGGCGGTCGCCCGAGCGTTCGGCGGGCCGCCCGACGAGGCAACGCCAGCGAGCCTGGTTCGATCGAAGAACGGCCGAACCGCCGCAATCCTCGATCGAGAAGCCGCACAGAGACTCGTCCGGTAGACACGCCGCGACCTTTTCTATATGTATTCGCGCATGACCGCCGCAACCCAGGGAGAGCCGCTCGGGGTTCTCACGCTCGACAAGCCCGAGCAGCTGAAGGCGCTCGGACATCCGCTCCGCCTGCGCGTCCTCGAGCTCCTGGGCGAGAATGACGAGCAGCTCACGAACCGCGAGCTGGCGAAACGGCTCGAGGTCGATCCGGGGCACCTGCACTTCCACGTGCGCACGCTCTTGAAGGCCGGGCTGATTCGCCGCGTCGAGCGGGCCCACGGTCGCGAGAAGCCCTACCGCGCGGTCGCGCACACGATCCGCGTCGCGCCCGAGCTGCTCTCGTCGCCGGGCGCTACCTCCGACGTCCACGAGGCGATCCTCGACCAGGTGAACGTGGGCTGGTCGAAGTATGGGCCGCAGGGGCGGTTCCGCAGCGCGCAGGTCACGGTGCGCATCGCGCCGGAACGGGTGCGCGAGCTGTGGAACATGGTCTCCGCGCGCGTCGACGAGCTGGAAGACGCCTCGGAGGAGCCGCTCGTGATCACGATGGTCTTCCACCCGCACACCGCGAACACCTA
>DASYUZ010000118.1:0-2350 GCA_036000665.1 Gaiellaceae bacterium | reverse complement strand
CAGCGTGC
Organism: Gaiellaceae bacterium; assembly: GCA_036000665.1. Taxonomy (GTDB): domain Bacteria; phylum Actinomycetota; class Thermoleophilia; order Gaiellales; family Gaiellaceae; genus JACCTU01. Next base: position 2,342 of record DASYUZ010000118.1, on the reverse strand, counting down.
GAAGCTTCGACGCCGCCTCCGACGTCGCGAGCGCGCCTGCGAGCACCGGGTCGACGTAGGTTCCGCCCTCCGCCACGATCTCGATCGCGCGGTGGAGGTCGACGAGCGGCGCCTCCTTGAGCACGAACCCGCGCGCGCCCGCGTCGAGCGCCTCCAGCAGGAGCGCGTTGTCGCCGTAGCCGCTGTAGAGGATGACGGCCGTCTCGGGCGTCGACCGGAGTGCGCGGCGCGCGACCTCGACCCCGGAGAGGCGCGGCATCCGGATGTCGACGAGGGCCACGTCGGGCTTCCTCGTCTCGATCTTGGCGAGCGCCTCCTCGCCGTCCGCGGCTTCGCCGATCACCTGCACGCCGGTGGCCTGCAGGATCTCCGTCACCGCCCGGAGCATTGCCGGGTGGTCGTCCGCCACGAGGCAGTTGATCGGGCCGTCGCGCGTTGACACGGGGCCGATCATGCCTGCAAATGTCCGCCTCGCGCTCCCCCAAACGGGGTACGTCCTCCGCGCGCCTCGGAGGATGGCGCTCGCGCAGAGCGGTGACGACACTCAGAAGGTGGCAATCACTGCTGCGGCCCTGGGCTCCGCCGACGAGCGGATGCAACGTACCGAGCGTCAGCTGATCGACGCCGCGCTCGCGGTGAACGAGGCGCCGACGCTCGAGGAGGCGCTGACGGCTCTCACCGAGGCGGCGCTGGACCTGATCGGCGCGGCGCGTGTCGCGATCGCCGAATGGAGTGCCGACTGCGCGGTGTCCGAGTCGCGCGGCGAAGCGGGCGTCGGCGCGATGGTCCGCCGGCCGCCGATCCCGAGCACGGAGGAGGGCCGCAGGCTGATCTCGGCGGGTGAGCCGTTCGCGGTTGATCCGGACCGGCATTTCCTCTACCCACTCGAGATCCGAACGGTGCTCGCCGCGATGCGCACCCGGCTCTGCGTCCCGCTGCCCCTCGACCGTCGGCTCAGCTTCTTCGCCTACTGGCCAGACGAGCTCGACGGAGACGACCTCGACCGCGCCGTCTCGAAGCTGCGCCTGCTCGGACGCCTGTCGAGCGTGGCGCTGCGGGCGGAGCAGGAGCGCGAGCAGGCGCGCGCCGACGCTCGACTCCGCGCCGTGCTCGAAGCCGTCCCGGACGGTCTCGTCGTTCGCTCCGACCGAAGCCTGCTCCTCAACTCGGCCGCGCGTGAGCTCGTCGCTACTGCAGAGGAGATCCCCGAGGACATCGGATTGCGCGAACCTCCCGCTGAGGAGGTCGCTTCCGGCGACACGCCGCTCGCGCGCGCAACGCGAACCGGCGCGCCCCAGAGCTACACAATGCGCGTCAAGCGCCTCGACGGCGTCGAGCGTGTCCACGAGGGCCGGATCGCGCCGGTGCTCGACGAGCACGGGTCGGTGTTTGCGACCGTCACGTTGTTCCGCGACATCACCGAGGAGCACGAGCAGCGCTTCATCACCGAGCAGTTCCTGCAACGGCTCTTCGACGAGCTCCCGACACCCGTCGCCGTTGTCGAGCCCGACTCGCGCGTCGTCCAATCGGCCAACCGCGCCTTCCTCGACCTCGTCGGCCTTGCGATCGAGGACGTGGTTGGTCAGCGACCCCCGTACCCCTGGTGGGCCGACCAAGACACCGACGTCCCGGCCCGCGCGGACGCGTCGCGCTGGGAGTGGCTCTACCGTCGTGCCGACGGCTCGCCTGTGCCCGTCGAGGTCAGCCGCTCGCTCGTCCACTCCACGACCGGTGACGTGGCCGCCGTCGTCGTGATCGCGAACGATCTCAGCGAGCGGCGCGAGTTCGAGCGGCAGCTGATCCAGAGCGGCAAGCTCGCCTCGATCGGCGAGCTCGCGGCCGGCGTCGCGCACGAGATCAACAACCCGCTCTTCGCGATCCTCGGCTTCGTCGAGTTTCTGCTCCTCGACGTGGAGCCGGGAACGAAGTCGTACGAGCGCCTGGAGCTGATCCAGGGAACCGCCCTCGAGATCAAGGAGATCGTGCGCGCGCTGCTCGACTTCGCGCGCGAACGCTCCGACGAGCGCGCCGTGATCTCGCTCACCGACGTCGCTTCGCAGACGGTCGAGCTGATGCGCCGGACCAGCGCGGCCAAGCAGGTCGAGATCGTGGAGCGCTACACAGATGCGGACGTGCGGGTCGACGCGAGCGCCAACCAGTTGAAGCAGATCTTCGTGAACCTGATCTCGAACTCGAAGGTGGCCCTGAAGGAGACCGGCGGCACGATCACCGTCGAGGTCGGTCGAGACGGCTGTGGTGCCTGGACCGAGGTGCGTGACAACGGCCCCGGAATCCCCGCGGACCTTGTCGAGCGTGTCTTCGAACCGTTCTTCACGACGCGC
>DASYUZ010000117.1:0-26062 GCA_036000665.1 Gaiellaceae bacterium | reverse complement strand
TTCAACGGCTTCGCGGTCGAGCTGCCTGCGCGCAAGCTGCCGCAGCTGGTCAAGCTCGGCGTGCGCGTCTACCCGAGCGTCCGCTACACGCTCGACACGAACCGGAGCCCGGACGTGATCCGCGCGGCAGCGTTCTCGTCGCTGCGCGGCCTGCACGGCGAGGGTCTGAAGATCGGCGTCGTCGACGACGGTGTCGACCCGCGCAACCCGTTCCTCGCGGGAGCCGGCTACTCGTTCCCGACGAGCTTCCCGCGCGGCGGCCGGCCGTGGGTGAACGGGAAGATCATCGTCGCGCGCGCGTTCCCGGGTCCGCACTCCGGGCGGCAGGGACGCGAGGCGTTCGTCCCGAGGCTCTCGTTCCACGGGACGCACGTTGCGGGGATCGCCGCGGGCAACTCCGGCACGACGGCGCCTCGGGGCACCGACCATCCGCAGACCGCCGGCCTCTCGGGCGTCGCGCCGCGCGCGCAGGTCGGGAACTACCGCGTGTTCAACGAGCCGACGCCGATCGGTCTCGTCGCGAACACGCCCGAGATCATCGCCGCCTTCGAGGCCGCAGTGCAGGACGGGATGGACGTGATCAACTTCTCGGGCGGCGGTGCGATGGGCGATCCCACGCAGGACCCGCTCCTCGAGGCGGTCGCGAACGTCGCGCGGGCAGGTGTGGTTTCCGTGATCTCCGCCGGCAACGACCGCGAGGACTTCGGGTTCGGCACGGTCGGATCGCCGGGGGTCGCCGACGAGGGAATCGCGGTGGCGGCGGTCTCGAACGAGCACGTCTTCGCGCCGCCGTTGCACGTCACGGCGCCCGGCGCGCCCGCGAACCTGCAGACGATCCCGCTCGCCGCGGGGTTTGATCCGCCCGGCTCGACGCGCCAGCAGGTGCTCGTCGACGTCGGGACGATCATGGGGAGCGACGGCACTCCTGTCGATCGCAAGCTCTGCGGCGCCGCCGGGGACCGGCTGAATGACCCGGCGTCGAACCCGCTGCCACCCGGCTCGCTGCGGGGTGTCGTCGCGCTCGCCTCGCGCGGTGTCTGCACGTTCGTCTCGAAGGCCGATCGCGCGCGCGCGGCCGGCGCGGCCGGGCTGATCCTCGTGGACAACCGCTTCGGCGAGGCGAACGGGATCCCGCTCCAGCTCTCGCTCCCCTCGGGGATGATCTCCGACCTCGACGGGGCGCGGCTGCGCGCGTACATGGCCGCGACGGCCGGGCGAACGACGATCCGTTCCGAGCTGAATCCAGCGGAGATCGTGACCGGGCGGAGCGGAATCGTGACGAGCTTCTCGTCCGCTGCACCGACGAACTTCGGCCATCTGCTGAAGCCCGACGTCGCCGCGCCGGGCGGACAGATCCTCTCCTCGACGTCGCCCGAGTCAGCCGGCGGCGGCACGCCGTTCGTGGTCCTCGACGGCACGAGCATGTCGGCGCCGCACGTCACCGGTGCGGTCGCGCTGCTGCTGCAGGCCCACCCGCACTGGACACCGCGGCAGCTGCGCTCCGCGCTCGTCTCGACGGCCGGGCCCGCCTGGGGGAACACCGAGCGCACCGAGGAGGCGCCGGTCACGCTGGAAGGCGGCGGGCTGATCGACGTCGTCCGCGCGGACACTCCGCTGGTCTTCACGGATCCGGTCTCGCTCTCGTTCGGCGACCTGAACGCGAACCGCGGCGCGGTCAGCCGGGCGCTCGCGCTCCTCGTCTCGGATGCGGGTGGCGGCGCGGGCGAGTGGTCTGTGGACCTGCGGCCGCAAGCCGCGTCCGCGGGCACGACGCTCGTCCCGGATCCGGTCGTCTCGATCGCACCCGGCGGCGACGACCGCCTGAGCGTCGCGGTGCACGTCAGCGCGGGGGCCGCGGCCGGTGAGAACTACGGCTTCGTCGTCCTGCGGCGCGGTGAGACGACCCGCCGCATCCCGTACTACCTCGCAGTCACGAGGCCGGTTCTGGCGTCGCGCCCGGCGAAGCCCCTCGCCGCCTTCCAGTCAGGCGACACCAGCAGCGGTGTCTCGTACGCGGACCAGTACCGCTTCCCGTCGTGGCCGTTCGGTCCGCCGCCGGACTACCGGAGCGGAGTGGCCGTGAACGAGGACGGCGCGGAGGGCCTGTACACGACGCTCGTCGAGGAGCCGCTGGTGAACTTCGGCGCCGCGGTCTGGGAGAGCTCGCCGAACGCGCGCATTCACCCGTGGCTCCTCGGCTCTCCCGACGAGAACGACGTCTGGGGGCAGGGCGGAATGCCCGTGAACGTCAACAACTACACGTTCGGGTTCAAGCTCGACGTCGGCGCCGCCGGCATCACGTTCCCGCGCCCGAAGCGGTACTGGATCTCGGTCGATTCCGGCCGCGACGAGTTCACCGGCCGTTCGCAGGCGGGCCCGTACCGGCTCCATTCCTGGCGAAACGACGTCAAGCCCCCGATCGTGCACCTGCTCTCGGCCCGGGTTACCGCGGGGCGGCCGCTCGTCATCGCGCGTGTCGTCGACTTCCCTGCGCGCGGAGCCACGTCGGGCGTCGACCCCAACTCCCTCGCGCTCGGCTACCGGCAGGCGCTCGTCGCGCCCTCGGCGTATGACCGGGAAACGGGAGTCGCGGTGTTCGCCCTTCCGCCGGAGGCACCGACGATTCTCCCGGGCCGGACGAACGCGACGATCACCGCGGCGGACTTCCAGGAGTCGAAGAACCTCACGACGCCGCACGGAAGCGTCCTGCCGAACACGACCTTCGCAAACGTCCGGATTCGGGGCGTCGAGGGCCCCACCGTGACCTGGATCGCACCCGAGCGGGGGCGCTGCGTCGACAGGCGGCGGCAGCGGCTGCTCGTCGTCGCCGACTCGACGGTGAAGATCCGCAGGGTCACGTTCCTCGACGGGAGCCGGCAGATCGCGCGGCGGGACGGGACGTCGACCCAGCTCTACGCAGCGACGTGGCAGACGGGCACGGCGAAGCGCGGCTCGCATCGCCTCACCGCGGTCGTACGTGACGTTGGCGGACACGAGGCACGCGCGACGCGTACGGTGCGCGTCTGCAAGTAGCGTTCAAGCGTGCGGATCGAGCTGCGCTACTGGGACGGCTGTCCATCGCATCCGGAGGCGCTTCGGCTGTTGCGTGACGTCCTGCTCACGCGCGGACTCGACGTCGAGGTCGAGCTCCGGGAGGTGACGACGTCCGCGGAAGCGGAGCGGCTCCACTTTCCCGGCTCCCCGACGATTCTCGTCGACGGCCGTGACGTCGATCCCGGCGGTGCCGCAGGCCGGCCCGCGCTCAACTGCCGCATCTACCACCTTCCGAACGGGAAGGTGTCACCCATCCCGAGTCGAGAGCAATTGGAGGCTGCACTGACATGAGCATCGCCATTGGCACGGACGCGCCGTCGTTCGACCTGCCCGGCGTCGACGGCTCGAACCACCGTCTCGACGACTATGCGGATGCCGCTGTCCTCATCCTGATCCAGTCGTGCAACCACTGCCCCTACGTCCAGGCCTGGGAGGGGCGGATGAAGGCGATCCAGGCCGACTACGCGGACCGCGGCGTGCGCCTGGTCGCGATCAGCTCCAACGACGCCGAGCGGTATCCAGACGACTCGTTCGAGGCGATGCAGCGGCGTGCGCGCGAACAGGAGTTCAACTTCGACTACCTCTACGACGAGTCGCAGGAGATCGCCCGCACGCTCGGCTCGGAGCGGACGCCCGAGGTGTTCGTCTTCGATCGCGACCGCCGGCTCGTCTACCACGGGGCGATCGACGACTCGCGCGACGAGGACGCGGTGCAGCGGAACTATCTGCGCGAGGCCATCGAGGCCGCGCTCCGCGGAATCGACCCGCCGGAGGCGGAAACGCCGCCGGTCGGCTGCTCGGTGAAGTACCGGTAAGCGGCTACTAGTCGCGCTCGGCTGCGCGGCGGGAGGTGGCGACACCGACAAGGCTCGCGGCGGTGAGGAGCGCGAAGGCGACGGTCTCGAACAGCCACCACGAGCCCGTGTGATGGCCCGTCTGCCGGCACGCGATCCCGACGACGATTCCGTGCGCGCCTGCGAGCGAGCCCACGACGTACGCCAGCGGGCGCATGCCGGCTGAGAACAGCGCCCACGCGGCGACGCCGGCGCCCAGCCACGCGTACAGCGCGATCGCCGAGTACCAGGGATAGACAGCGTGCGGATCCGGCGCCGGCGCGAGCAGGATGCCGGTCGCCAGGACGGCGATCCAGCCCCAGAAGATCGAGCGCGCAAGCAGACGCGGCTCAGCCGGAAGGGCCCATCGCCAGCGGGCGGCGCCCGCCTGCGCGGAGGGCAGCTCCCACAGAGCCTCCAGGTCGTCGGACTCGGCCTGAGGTCGATCGAGCTCGCGCGTCGCCATGCCGGCTCATCGTAGGTGGGCAGGAACTCGGCGTCCAGCGCGCCAACCCTCGAGCACCCTCAAGGGTGCCTGGCACCACACGTGTCCGAAACGGTCACGGCTTGCGGACGAGGTACCAGCCGGTTTCGACGGTGTACGGGTCGGACGGGGCGAGCGCTCGGGCGCGCTCGCGCGCTTCGCCCTCGCAGCCCGCGAGGTCGAAGTAGGGGTCGAGCGGGCGGTCGTGGGCCTCGACGTGCGAGCGGATGAGGACCAGGCTGTTCGCCTCGAAGAACGCGCGCAGGTCGCCGTCCATGAGCAGTCGCGTGTGCGAGGGATCGCGGGCGCGCTCGAAGCGGTCGAGCTCGATCCCGACGAGCGGGTCGGTCGGCGCGAGCTGGTCGATCACGAGCAAGCGCCCGCCGTGGCGCGTAACTCGCGCCATCTCGGCGAGCACGAGCTCGGGCCGTGCGACGTGATGCAGCACCGCGCGCTCGCAGACGAGATCGAACGACTCGGTCGCGAAGCCAAGGTGCGTGACGTCCCCCTCGACGAGCTGCACGTTCTCGTAGCGGCCGCTCGCGTAGCGCCGCCCGAGCTCGAGGAGCTCCGGCACGAGATCGACGCCGACGACGTCGCGAACGTGCGGCGCGAGCGCGAAGGCAAGCGGACCTGTGCCGGTGCCGACGTCGAGGACGATCTCGTCGCCCGCGGGCTCCACGAACTCCGCGACGCGCTGCTCGAGTCCGGGCAAGCGGCGGAGCGAGGCCTCCGCGACTCGCTCGGCGTTCGCGCCGAAGCGCGCACGGACCGCATCGTCGTTCGTCAAAGTCTCCTCCGGGCGCGACTGAGGACGCCGCATCGCGCCGCACAGCGCGGCCCGGCGACACCAAGTCTCATCATGGAGGAGGCTCTCAAGAGTCCACAACCGTGCGTCGCGCGCGCGTCGGGGCCGACTCGATCCTCGCCGCAAGCTCGTAGTTGATCGTTCCGGCGACGCGCGCGTGGTCCTCGAGCCGGAGCCCGTGGCCGACGAGGACGACGGGCGCTCCGACCGGCAGCTCCCGGTCGAGCTCGACCGCGAACGAGTCCATCGAGACCGTCCCGACGACGCGGCGCGTCTCGCCCGCGACGCGGACGGTCGTGCCGCTGAGCCCGCGCATGAAGCCGTCCGCGTAGCCGACCGGCACGATCCCGATCCACGTCGAGCGCTCGGCGACGAACCGGCGGCCGTAGCCGGTCGACTCGCCCGGCTGCAGGAGCCTCACCTGCGCGAGATGGCTCTGCCAGTGCAGCGCGGGCTCCAGCCCATCGGCGGCGGGGTCCTCGCCGAAGGGCGAGAGCCCGTAGAGCGCGATCCCGCATCGGGCGGCGTCGAAGTGCGCCTCCGGCAGCCGCAGCGCTGCCGCGCTGTTCGCGACATGGCGCGTCAGGTACGAGTAGCGCTCCGTCATCGCCTGGAAGCGTTCCACTTGCGCCCGGGCGAACGCGGCGTCGGTGTCCGCGGTCGCCAGATGCGTCATCAGCCCGACGACGTCGGCCGCGTGCTCGGCGAGCTCGGAGAGTCCGTAGCGGCCCATCCCGGTCTCGAGCTTCAGGTGCACGCGAACCCCCTCCGGAACGTCGTTGAAGGCAACGCAGAGCTCCAGATTGGCGTTCCGTGCGTGCGCGATGTCGCGTCCGTCGGCGGGGCCCATCACCACGATGCGCGCCGTCGGGAACTCGTCCCGGAGCACGAGCCCCTCGGCGACGGTGGCGACGCAGAGCGCCGTCGCGCCGGTGCCGAGCGCGGCACCCGCGACGTCGACCGCGCCGTGGCCGTACGCGTTCGCCTTCACCACCGCCCAGAGCGCCGACCCGTCGAGGGCGCGCCGAAGCGTGCGGACGTTCCGCCGGATCGCCCCGAGATCGATGGTGATCTCCGAGCGGTGCATCAGCCGAGCGCGCGCGGCACGGCGTCGACCACGTCATGGGCGACGAGCCCGGCCTGGTGCTCGACCAGGCCCGCCGCGAGCTGCTGCGCCGCGGTGCCGGCGGCTGCGGCGAGCGACGCCTCGAGGCCCTTCGCCAGGAACGCGCCGATGATCCCCGTCAGCACGTCGCCCGTGCCGGCCGTCGCGAGCGACGGCGGACCGAGCGACACCACGAGGACGCCCGTGTTCGGCGCAGCAACGAGCGTGTCCGCGCCCTTGAGCAGCACGACGCAGCGGAAGTGCTCGGCGGCGCGACGCACGGCGGCGAGCCGGTGGGCTTTCACCCAGGAGGAGTCCTCGCCAAGCAGGCGCCCGAGTTCTCCCTCGTGCGGCGTGAGCACGGTCGGCGCCGTTCGCTCCAGCGGCTGCAGGCTGCGCAGCCCGTCCGCGTCGACGACCGCGGGAAGGTCCTGCTCGTCGAGGAGCCGTCGCACGAGGTCCTCCCGCCCCTCGCCGAGGCCGGGCCCGAGCGCCAGAGCGCCGGCGCGCTGCGCCGCTTCGTCGACCTGGTCGAGCGGGCGCTTCACCGCCTCCAGCAGGCGCGTCTCGAGCACCGGCAGCGACTCCTCCGGTGCGGCGACGGCCACGTAGCCTGCGTCGGCGCGGAACGCGGCCTCGACGGCGAGACACGCCGCGCCGGTCAGCCCCCGCGCGCCCCCAACGACGAGCACCGAGCCGGCCGTGTACTTGTTGTCGCCCTCTCGGCGGCGCGGGACGAGCCCCAGCACGTCGCGCGTGACGAGATGGTGCTCCGTCTCGCGTTGCGGGATGCCGATGCCGGCGACGCTCACGGCGCCCGCATGGAAGCGACCCGGCGCGACGACGAGCCCCACCTTCCACGCGTGCATCGTCACCGTGTGCTCGGCACGCACCGCCGAGCCTGCAACTTCGCCCGTCGACGCGTCGACCCCGGACGGGATGTCGACCGCGAGCACCGGCGCGCCCGCGCCGTTGATCCGCTCGATCAGCGCAGCGGCATCGGGTCGCGGCTCGCCGCGAAAGCCCGTGCCGAACAGCGCGTCGATGACCACGTCGGCGCCCGACGGATCGTCCGTCTCCTCAGCGTCAAGCCCCGCGTCCCGCAGGAGACGCACGGCGATCCGGCCGTCACCGCCGTTCGAGCCCTTGCCGCAGACGGCGGCAATGCGGCGTGCGTCCGGATACAGGCGCACGACCTCGTCCGCGACCGCGCGCCCCGCGCGCTCCATCATCGCCTCGATGGCGTGCCCCTCCTCCGCGGCGCGCATCTCGTCCGCGGTGTACAGCGGCTCGAGCACTACGTGAGAACGGCGATCGCGGCTGCGAGCTCGCGCGAGTGCGTCATCGAGAGATCGATCGCGCCGCCGCCCTGGCGCTCCCACGCCATGCGCGTGCGCCCGGAGAGCGTCACGCCCGGCTTCGGCCGGCCCACGATCTCGATCTCCTTCCACGTGAAGCGCACGCCGACGCCGAGCGCCTTGCCGACGGCCTCCTTGCCCGCGAAGCGCCCTGCGTAGCTCTCGGCCGGGTTCGGCCGCGTCTCGCAGTACGCGCGCTCGGCCTCCGTGAAGCAGCGCTCGCGGAAGCCCGGATGGCGCTCGAGCGCGCGCTTGATCCGCGCGATCTCGATCAGATCGAGCCCGACCTTCACTTGGCGCGGTCCAGCCAGTCCGGGAGATCGGCGACCGACGAGAGGATCGCGTCGGGCGTCACACCCGAGAGCTCGACCTCGTCCGGCCGGAACTTCCCGGTGCGCACGAGCGCGGTCTTCATCCCGTGCCGCTGCGCGCCCTTGACGTCCGCCTCCACGTCGTCGCCGACCATCCACGTCAGCTCCGGATCGGCGTCGATCGCCTCGAGCGCGGCGAGGAAATAGGCGGGGCTCGGCTTGCCGAGGACCGTCGCCTCCACCCCGGTCGCGTATTCGAGTCCCGCGACGAACGCTCCCGAGTCGAGCAGCGGCCCGCGCGAGGTCTGCCACCACGGGTTCTTGTGCAGCGAGTAGAGAGCCGCGCCGCCCTCGAGCTCCGAGAACGCGCGGGCCAGGTTCATGTACGAGAAGACGCTGTTCGTGTCAGGTGTCTCGTCGGCGCCGCCGAGGAGGACGACTTCAGCCGAGTCGCCGACGAGCTCCACCCCGTCGAGGTCCTCGATGATCCCGGGCATGGTCAGGGCCAGCACCCGCTTGCCGGCGAGCTCGCGCGCGGCCGCGGCCGCCGCCGTCTGCAGCTCCTCGTCCTCGAGCTCGATCCCCATCCCGCGCAGCTCCTCCGCCAGGGCCGCCCGCGACTGGGTCGTGTTGTTGGACACGAAGCGGAGGCGATGGCCGTCGCGGCGCAGCTGCCGCACAGCGAACGCCGCCCCCGGGATCGGCTCCCCGGAGACGTGCAGCACGCCGTCGACGTCGAGCAGAATCGCGGCCACTACGCCTCGCGATCCGGCGCCCTTCGTGCGCCATGATGATCGCGAAGCGCCCAACCGGCGTCCCAGGCTCGAGCAAGTGCAGGCCGGCAAAGCCGGCCTTCGCGGCGACCCGCAACAATCCGCCTCATGACGGGCGACTCTATCCGGGTAACGCGCTCAGTAGCGTTGCCGCTCGAAGAGATCGCGCTGCGCTTCTCGCGCTCCAGCGGGCCCGGCGGGCAGCACGCGAACACTTCCGAGACGCGGGTCGAGGCCGTCTTCGACGTCGAGAGCTCGGCCGCCCTCAGCGAGGCGCAGAAGCGACGCGTGTTGGCGAAGGCGGGGCCGACGCTCCGTGCGGTCGCCCAGGACGAGCGCAGCCAGTGGCGCAACCGCGAGCTCGCCGTCGAGCGGCTGGTCGACCAGCTCCGCGACGCGCTTCGGGTCGAGCGCCGTCGGTTGCCGACGAAGCCGAGCGCCGTCGCGCGCGAGCGACGGCTCGAGGGCAAGCGTCGCCGCGCCGCGACGAAACGCCTGCGCCGCCCGCCGGGCGGCGACTAGAGCGACGCGGCGACCTCGAAGGCGTCGTCGAGCGGCGTCGATTCGTCCGCGAGCGCCGCGGCGGTCCGCGGTCGCGCGTGCGCCGCGATCAGCTCCTTGAGCCGGGTCTCGGTCTCTTCGTCCTGGCCGACGAGCAGGCAACCGACGAGCCGATCGCCGTCGAGGTAGAAGCCGATCGCCTTCCCGTCCTCGAGCGCGCCGCGGAAGATGATCTCCTCCGAGACGTCGATGTCGCCGAAGACCTTGAACGTGAACCCGAAGACCTCGGAGAAGAAGGTCGAGACGATGTCGAAGCCGCCCTCCCTGCTGGCGATCAGGCGGCCGACCTCGGTGCCCGAGTAGTTGGCGTTCGACCAGTGCTCGATGCGGCGCATGCGGCCGAAGATCGGATCATAGAAGCGGGCCACGTCGCCGGCCGCCCAGACGCCCTCGGCTCCGGTCTCCCAGCGCTCGTTCACGACGACGCCGTCGTCGAGCTCGAGGCCGCTTCCCTTTAGCCAGCCGGTCGTCGGCGCGACGCCGATCCCGACGACGGCGAGATCGGCCTGGAACGTCTGGCCCCGCTTCGTCTCGACGCTGTCGCACTTCCCCCGGCCGCCGAACTGCGCGACCTCGTCCGCGAGCACGAGCTGCACGCCGTGGCGGCCGTAGAGCTCGGAGAGAAACTGCTCGACCTGCCGCGCGCGCAGGATCTCGAACAGGCCCTGGCCGCGGTGCACGAGCGTCACTTCGAGCCCGAGCTGCGACAGCGACGCGGCGACCTCCATGCCAATGAAGCCCGCGCCGACAACGACGGCCTGCCGCGAGGAGCGGGCAGCGTCGCGGATCGCCTGCGAGTCGGCGAGCCTCCTGAGCGTGAAGACGTTCTCGAGCTCGAAGCCCGGCACGTCGAGCCCGCGCGGAGTCGCGCCCGAGGCGATCAGCAGCTTGTCGAAGCGCTTGCTCGAGCCACCCTCGAGCTCGAGCGTCCGCTCGCCGGTTCGGAGCGCGCGGACGCCCTGCTCGAGGTGCACGTCGACGTCGTGCTCGCGGTAGAACTGCTCCGGCTCGACGAACGTGTCCTCGCGCTCTGCCTCGCCGCGCAGGAAGCGTTTGGAGAGCGGCGGGCGGTGATACGGGACGACGTCGTCCAGCGAGAAGAGCGTCACCGGGCCCTCGCCGCCGGACTCGCGAAACGACTTGATCGCGCGCGCGGATGCGAGGCCCCCGCCCACGACCACCAGTCCGTTCCCGTTCGTGCCCATGATCTCTCCGTGTCCTTTCGCCCTCGGGTCTTACCTTCGACTCCGGGGGACGGTAACGATCAACCGGATCCGGGAAGGAGCGGAAGTACGCCGCCAGAAAGAGGATCGAAGCTCATTCGCGAGAATCCGGACGTTCAGCTACCTGTACGCGCGCCCCCGAAGCGGCCTGACGGGGACGGCGATCGTGTGCTCGGCTCGGTCGGGCCCCGAGACGTCGCGATCACAGCAGCCGCCACGAGCGCGCTCGTGCACGCGGTGCTCGCGCCCGAGCACTTCTCGGATCACCCCGTCGTGGCGAGCTTGTTTGTCGTGGCGACCGTCGCGTTGGTGCTGCTCTCGCTTGCTCTGACGAGACCGTGGCTGCGGTGGGCCCCGATCGCGGGCGCGGTGCTGTTTGTGGTGCTGATCCTCTCGTACCCCTTGGTGCACGCCATCACCAACGAGGCGTGGGACGCGCTCGGGATCGGGACGAAGCTCATCGAAGCGGCAGGAGTCGTCGCCTGCCTGACGTCAGTCCGAAAGCTGGAGACGTCGCTGGCACCGCTCGACGTGATCACCGGCGTCTTCGTCGGGATGATCTTGCTCTCGTTCGGACACAACCACTAGTCGGACGACGAACGGCCGAGGAGCGGCAGCGGCAGCGGCCGCGTTCGATGTCCGGTGACCTGTCCGGTGACGAGGTCGACGACGACCGCCTCCCGCTCGCCCTGGACACCCACGTAAGCACGGGATCCGACGAGTGCGTTGACCCAGACACCCAAGCCCTCGAAGAGACGGAAGCGCGTCTGGCCGGTCGGATCGAGAACCACGAGTCCCATCGCCGTCCCTTTCTCGGTCTTCGCGTCCCAGCTCGTCCCGGTCACGAGCAGCCAGTCTGTCGAGGACCACGCTGCTGAGGCACGCGGCTCGACCAGTCGCGACGACCACGCCCGCGTGTCCACCAGCTCGAGCCCGGCCGGTCGCATCCCTGACTGACTGCGCTCGCTGCCCGTGATCGCGAGGAGCCCGTCGCCCAGCAAGAGCGCCTGGCGCTCGGAGCCGTAGACGAATTTCGCGAAGCCGCCGCGCGGCGTTCGGGAGGTCGCGGCGAGCGTGCTGAGCGGCAGCTCGACGACCGTGCCGGCCGGATCCGCGACGTACGCTGTGGCCTTCGCCTCGTCGAGTGCGAGCGCAGGCCTCCGCATCGCGACGACGGGCGGATCCCGACGCTGAACGACCGTCCCGCCCCAGACCCCGCCGAGTTGCACGACCCGGGTTCGCTGAGGCTCGACGACGAGCAGCCGGACCGGCGCGATCTTGTTCTCTCGGCCGAGAAGCACGACGAGCGTGTTCGGAAGCGTTCGGGCGGCGAGCACGACGCCCGCGAGCCGTTTCCGGGAGTGCACGCGAGAGAGCCAATCGACTTTGACGACCTCGACAGCATTCGCGCCGGTCCGGCGCACGATGGCGACCGTCAACGCATCGAGCCAGACGACAGGGCCGCCACCCGACAGCCGCACGTCAGCCTCGGGCGTGAACCTGAACGCGTCGAAGAACCGGAGGCGGCTCTGGTCGGCGTAGACGAACTGCGAGCGGTCTTGAGAGATCGCCCACGAGCCGCCCCATTTCCCGAGCGCGACCGAGGGGCCGTCGGTCACTCCGAGCGTCTCGGCGTCGAGATACACGAGGCGCGCGCCGCCTTGGTCGATGATTCCGAGCACTAGGTGGAACGGCTTCGCGGGCGCGCTGCTGCCGGCGACAAGCGCGAGCAGTGCCGCGATGAGGAACGCGCGCTTCATCACTCTCGTCGGCTACCAGATCGGCGCGTTCTGCTCGAGCAGCAGCCACGGCGGGTAGACCTGTCGCGTGCCGATCACGCGACCGCTCTCGAGGTCGATGACGCGCAACGGTTCCTGGTTCGCGCTCACGTACGCCCTGTTGCCGTAGACGGTCGAGACCCAAATTCGTTTGCCGTCGAGCAACCGGAACCGCTCGACTCCGTCGGGGCCGTAGACCGCGAGGCCCATCCCGGTTTCCGTCCTAGTTTCCTGGCTCCAGCTTTCGCCGGTGGCAAGGAAGCCGCCGGCCCACGGGACGACCGACGACACACGGCTCGAGAGCCGACGTGTCTGCCACGTGGCGGGATCGATCACGTCGAGCCCGGCCGGATCCATGCGCATTGCGGGCTTTCCGTCCGCGAGAGTCCAGACGTCGCTGTTGCTCCCCGTGACGACGATCTTGCCGCCGACGAAGAGTGCTCGCCTGGACCAGCCCGAGTACAGCTTCGTGAAGCGTCCGCGAACTGCGTGGTACTGGACCTCTTCGCCGTCGAGCGGGACCTCCGCCACGAGCCCGTCCGGCGTTACGACATAGGCAACGCGGCGTTTCGTGTCGAGAGTCAGGGCGGGCAGGTTCTGGTTTCCGGAGGGCGGGTTGGCGTCGTGGTCGAAGCGCGCGCCGGCGATGATCCGGCGCAGCGGGATCTCGCGAACCTCGCCGCCGCTGCCGACGAGTAGGAGGCTTGCCGGGCCGATCGCCGACGTCGGCGCTCGCAGGATGACCACCTCGGATCGCGTGCGTTCGGCACGGACGACGAAGCCTCCGGCGAGCATCTGGCGCGAGACGATCTGGCGGCGCCCCACGTCGACGACGACGACCTCGTACTGGTCAGGCCCCCGGCGAAGGACGACGATCCGATCGGGCCTGAACCAGAGGACGCCCGCGGGCTCTAGGAGCGAGTCGAGCTTCACGCTCCCCGCAGGGCGAAGGGTCGGAAGATCGATGAGCCGCAGGCGGTCGCCGCGCGCGATCGCGAGCGTGTGGCGGCTCGGATCAAGCGTCCACGGCCCGCCGGGGACCGGCACTCCGAGCTTCAGCTTGCGGCCGGCCAGCGGCTCAAGCGTCCCGGGGTCGACCTCGATCACGAACTGCCCGGTTTGCGTGCCGAGCAGGGCGAAGAGCCGTCCCTCGACCTTCGCAGGTGCCTGCGAACCGGCCACGAGTGCCGCGACGAGCGCAGCCGCGAGTGCGGCGACGCGGGTCATCACGGGGATGTTATGCCCGAAACGCGGAAAAGGTTCCCTCCGCGCGTGAAGTGCTAGTAACCGTTCCCCCAGAACGGCGAAGCCTGCTCGCGCAGCAACCGGGGGAGCCCTGCGGCTCGCGTCCCGAGCACGCGGCCGGAGCCCACGTCAACCACGAGGTAGGGACCGCCCGGACGATCCGGCCCGACGTAGGCGCGGCCACGGTAGACGAGCGCCAGATAGGCCACCGCATGCGGGAGAACGTGGAAACGCTTGCCGCCGTCGAAGTCGTACGCAGCCACGCCCATCCCGGTCGTCGTCCGGGTACTCGAGTCCCAGCTGTGGCGCATCGCGTACAGCAACCGGCCCGCGCGCACGAACCACTCGGCTTCCCGGTCGATGGTCCGGATACTCCACGAGCGCGTGTCGACCACCGATAGGCCTGCGGGCCGATCGCGAAGGTTCAGCACGCCGTCCGCCGTCGTCCAGACCTCCTCGTCCTTGCCCGAGAACGCGAGCAGGCCGTTCCCCAGCCAAAGGGCTTTAAGCGACGAGCCCTCGCTTGCCTTGGCGGGGGCCGAGAGGGTGCGCCGGGCCGGCCTCTGATAGGTGACCGCGAGCGTCCCGAGGTCGACCTTCGCGACCAATCCGCCTGCCGAAACGACGAACGCATGTTCCGCGTCGACGGCGAGGCCTGGCCTCGCGTAGCGCCCGACCTCCCTTGGCCCCGGCTGCGCACCCGCAAGGATCTCTTCAAGCGTCTGCGCGCGCACGACGCCGTCCACGTCGAGGATGAGGAGGCGCGAACGGGCAATCGCGTTGCGCGACGCGACGAGCGCAACGAGTTGGGTGGCAGTGGGCACGAGGCGAACGATCTCGCCCTCGATCGGCTCACTCTTCAGTACCCGACCGGCTACAGGATCAATGACGGCGAAACTGGACTCGCTCGTGTCACACGCATAACGAAGCGCCAGGAGGCGGTCGGCCCGGAGCCAGGCGAGAGCCTCGAGGCCGCCACCCTCGATCGCAAGCTTGTTCGACGGCCGCATCGTCCTTGCGTCGAAGAACCGCAGCGCTGACCGCGGACACCGGCCGGGCGGTCCAAGGGTTACGACCGCGAGGCGCGATCGATCCGGCGAGAAGCTCCAGCTCCCCACCGACCCGATCCTGGGCGCGCTACCGCGGAGCGGAAGCAATGTCCGGGGATCGATGCGGAAGAGTGTCGTACTTTGCTCGCCGTACACCAGCCCGAGCAGAGGTGGCCCCGACCCACCATGTGCGGGGGTCGGCACTCCTGTCCCGAGCAGGAGTACGAGCGAGAGCACGGCAAAGCCAACCCGACCCACGCCTGGAGTACGCGGGCGGCGGCTCGCGAGGTCCCACTACTCGACCGTGACGGTCTTGGCCAGGTTCCGCGGCTGGTCGACGTTCAGGCCACGCAGGCGCGCGATCCTGTAGGCGAGGAGCTGGAGCGGGACTGCGGCGAGCACGGCCTGCAGGAACGCGGGCGACTGCGGCACGAAGATCACGTCGTCCGCGTGGTGCTGGATGTCCTCGTTCCCGTCGGTCGCGATCGCGATCACGTGCGCGCCGCGCGCGCGCACCTCCTGGATGTTGGAGACGAGCTTGTCGTAGACGTGGATGTTCGTCGCGACGACGACGACCGGCGTGTCCTCGTCGAGCAGTGCGATCGGCCCGTGCTTCATCTCGCCCGCCGAGTACGCCTCGCTCGGAATGTACGAGATCTCCTTCAGCTTCAGCGCGCCCTCGAGCGCGACCGGCAGCCCGATGTGGCGCCCGAGGTAGAGGAAGAACGGCTTGTCGTAGTAGCGCCGCGCGATGTCCTCGATCGGGTGGTCGCCGTCGAGGAACTGCGCGATCTTCTCCGGAAGGTCGTAGACGGCGTCGAGGATGAACGCGTGCTCGTCCGCGGGCACGGTGCGGCGGACCTGCGCGAGCTTGAGCGCGACGAGCGTCAGCAGCGCGACCTGCGCGGTGAACGTCTTCGACGCCGCGACCCCGACCTCGAGCCCGCAGCGCGTGTAGAGCACGGAGTCGACCTCGCGCGTGATCTGCGAGCCCATCTGGTTCGTGATCGCGACCGTGTGCGCGCCTGCCTCGCGGGCGAGCTTCATCGCGGCCACGGTATCGCGCGTCTCTCCGGACTGCGAGATCCCGATCACGAGCGTGTCCTTCGAGAGGACCGGGTTGCGGTAGATCCACTCGGACGCGATGTCCGGCTCGACCGGGATGCGCGCCCACTCCTCCATGATGTAGCGCCCGACGACACCGGCGTGGTAAGCGGTTCCGCACGCGAGCACGACGATGCGCCGCAGGTTGCGGATTTTCTTGTCCGTGAGCCCGAGGCCCTCGAGCTCGAGACGCGCACCCGGGCGGATGCGGTCGCCGATCGTCTCGCGCACCGCGTCAGGCTGCTCGTAGATCTCCTTCAGCATGAAGGTCTCGTAGCCGCCCTTCTCGGCTTCCTCGTCGTTCCACTCGATCGGCTCGATCTCCTTGTGCTCGACCGGGCCGTCTGCTGTGAAGAACTGCGCGCCCTCGGGCGTGATCGCGACGACCTCGCCGTCGTCGAGCAGCTGGATCCGCCGCGTCTCGGGCATGAACGCCGTTGTCGCCGAGGCGAGGAACATCTCTCCGTCACCGACGCCGACGACGAGCGGGCACTGGTGACGCGCACCGACGAGGAGGTCCGGGTGGTCGTGATGGATGACGACAAAGGCGTAGTGGCCTTCGAGCTCCGCGTATGCAGCGCGCACAGCCTGGACGAGGTCGCCCGCGTAGTGGCGCTCCACGAGGTGCGCGACAACCTCTGCATCCGTCTCGGAGTGGAACTTGTGGCCCTGCTTCGCGAGCAACGCCTTCAGCTCGCGGTAGTTCTCGACGATCCCGTTCAGCACGATCGCGACCTGGCCGTCGGGGCAGCCGGTCAGCGGGTGCGCGTTCGCCTCGGTGACGCCGCCGTGCGTCGCCCAGCGCGTGTGCCCGAGGCCGTGGTTCGAGACCGACCCGTTCGGGCCGGCGGCCTCGACGAGGTTTCCAAGATTGCCGACCGCGCGCACGAAGTCGAGCCTGTCGCCCTCGCGTAGCGCGATGCCTGCCGAGTCGTAGCCGCGGTATTCGAGGCGCTTCAGCCCCTGCAGCAGGAGAGGCTTCGCCTCACGACCTCCGACGTATCCGATGATGCCGCACATCTGGGTACCCCCGGTCGAAGCCGTATTTGCCCTTCTAGACAACCCCACGAAACACAAAAGCCCGGCTTCTCCCCCGTTTTCACGGTCAGCCGAGCTCTCGGGTCACGAGAGCGGAAATCGTATCACAGAGCTTTTCCGCTTCTGAAATCGTCTCCGCCTCGGCCAGAACGCGTACGACAGGCTCGGTCCCCGACGCCCGCACGAGCACGCGCCCGGAGCCGTTCAGCGCGTCGATCTCGGCGCGGAGCTCCGGCGGGATCGCTTTCGTGCGCACCGGCACGTTCCGCTGCACCTGCGGGTAGCGCGGCATCTCGGCCGCCGCCTCGGCGAGCGTGCGCCCGCGGATCGCATCGCAGAGGAGGAGCGCGGCGACGAGCCCGTCGCCGGTCACGTGCCCCTCGAGCCAGATGATGTGACCCGACTGCTCCCCGCCGAGCACCCCGCCCTCGCGCTTGAGCGCCTCGAGCACGTAGCGATCGCCAACGTCGGTCGTCACGACGCGGATCCCGTGCTCGGCCATCAGCTTGTGGAAGCCGAGGTTCGTCATCAAGGTCACGGCGACGAGCGGAACGTGCTTGTGCAGCGCGAGGATCGCGACGATCTGGTCGCCGTCGACGTGCTCGCCGTTCGCGTCGACTGCGAGCATCCGGTCGCCGTCGCCGTCGAACGCAACGCCGAGATCGCAGCGCGCATCGACGACCTTGTGACGTAAAGCTGTCAAGGCCGTCGCGCCACAGCCGACGTTGATGTTCTCGCCGTTCGGCTCGTTGCCGATCGCGACGACCTCGGCCCCAAGCTGCTCGAACGCCTTCGGCGCCAGACCGGAGTACGCGCCGTTCGCGCAGTCGACCGCGATGCGCAGCCCCGACAGCTCGGAGCCGAAGCGTTCGAGCACGTGCTCCAGGTAGCTGTCGACCGCGATTTCGACGTGATCGATCGACCCGCCGCCGGGTGCGTCCGCGTCGAGCAGCGACTCGATCTCTTCCTCGGTCGCGTCGACGAGCTTCTGCCCCTCGCGGTCGAAGAACTTGACGCCGTTGTATTCGGGCGGGTTGTGCGACGCCGAGATCACGACCCCGAGGTCGAGCCGCAGCAGCGCGACGGCCGGTGTGGGCACAACGCCGCCCACCACGGCGTGCCCTCCGGCAGCGACAACACCGCGCGCGAACGCCTCCTCGAGCGCCGGCCCGGACGCGCGAGTGTCGCGCCCAATGAACACGCGCTTCTGACCGTCCGCCCAGAGCGTCGAGGCCTTCCCGAGCCGCTCGACGAGCTCCTCCGTCAGAAATTCGCCGACGACGCCCCGGACGCCGTCGGTTCCGAAGTACCTGCGTGCCATCAGCGCGCGCACGCTAACGATGTTGACGTCGTCGGGCTACTGAACCGTTGACGCGGAGGCGTGGCTTTGCCACGCCGGAGCACAGCGCGCGCTCGGATTCCGCGTCAAAGAAGCGGCGAAAGCGCAGCTTTCAACGCTTGGAAAACTGGGGCGCTTTGCGCGCCTTGTGCAGGCCGGCCTTCTTGCGCTCGACCTGGCGGGCGTCGCGCGTCAGGTAGCCCTCTCGCTTCAGGGACACGCGGAGGTTCGGGTCGGCTTCGACGAGGGCGCGGGCGATGCCGTGCCGGACCGCGCCGGCCTGGCCGGATGGGCCGCCGCCGTGGACGCGCACGCGCAGGTCGTACGTGCCCTCGAGGCCCGCGACCTTGAACGGCGCCATCACCATCTTGCGGTGGACGTCGCGCGGGAAGTACTCCTCGAGCGTGCGGCCGTTGAGCCACGTCGTGCCGTCGCCGGGACGGAGGATCACGCGCGCGACCGACGTCTTCCGCTTGCCGGTGCCCTGGTACTGCGCGGGTGCTGCCATTACTCGACCTCCAGCGGCTTCGGCGCCTGCGCGTCGTGCGGGTGCTCTGGCCCCGCGTAGACCTTCAGCTTCGTCAGCTGCTGCCGTGCGAGCTTGTTCCGGGGGAGCATCCCCTTGACCGCGGCGCGGATGACCTCGGTCGGGCGCCGCTCGAGTTGCTCGCGGAGGGTGCGCTCCTTCAGCCCACCCGGATACCCGGAGTGGCGGTAGTAGATCTTGTCGTCGAGCTTCTTCCCGGTCACGGCGATCTTCTCGGCGTTCACGACGATCACGAAGTCACCGGTGTCGACGTGCGGGGTGAACTGCGGCTTGTTCTTGCCGCGGAGCGTGTCGGCGATGTGCGTCGCGAGACGTCCGAGGGTCTTGCCCTCGGCGTCCACAAGGTACCAGCGGCGCTCGATCTCGCCGGGCTTCGCGTTGTAGGTCTTCATGCTCATGAAAAGACGGCGGAGCTCTGTCCGCCGGTGGGCGATTGTAGCAAGGGAGGGGCCCCGCCCCCGCCCCTCCCTTGCTCGTTCCCTACGGCCGCGGGCCCGTGTACCGGAAGATGTACAGACCCGAATCGCGGTCGCTCGCGAGGACGACCTCGGGACCGGCCGGAGGCTTCCGGACCTGGACGCCCCAGAAGTCGTTGCCACCCTCGTCGATGAAGTGTCCGACTTCCTGCAGACCTTGGGGCCCGTACGACACCACTCGGAAGCCGGCGTCGTACCACGACAGATACGCGAGATTCGAGTTCCGCGAGAACGTCACCTCGTGGATGCTCATTGCCCCCGCGCCGGACGCGTTCGCTGGATCCTTCGTCGCCGGTACGGCGTACGTGTCGATCTCGCGCAGCGTGTCCGCGTCGAAGAGGTGGATATACCCCCACCCGTCGAACCGCCCCGACGCCTGGACCTGCTCGCCCGCGGTTCCGACCGCCGGGACTGCGCCGCCGAAGATGTTCTTCCCGGTCGTGTGACCGACGAAGATCCCCGGCAGCGTGCTCGTCACGGCCATCGTCACGAGCGCGTCGCCGCGTGCGGCGTCGTTGAAGACGATGAACCCGTCGTAGCCGAGCGCCTGGGCGTTGTCGGCCTTGGCCTGGAACGTGCAGACGCCGCGCTGGAGCACCGCCAGCTCCTCGGTGTCGGGGTTGCCGTCTTCAGTTGCCGGGGGAAGGCCGGCCGGGCTGCAGCCGAGACCGAGGTAGGTCGTACCGTCGTTCATCAGGGCGTCGGATAGCGTCGCGATCCGGCGCGACGCGCTGCCTTCGGTGGCCGCGTACTGACCGCGGTTCGCGCCGCTGAGAATCTCGAGGAGCGTCCGCTCCGGAGAGAAGTCCTCGTCCGTCCCGATGATGAACCGCTCCTTCCGGTCGAACTCGGCGTAGTGCGCATTGCCTTCGCCCACCGTGAACTGCGGAAACTCCGGGTCCGGAGAGCTGAAGTCGCTGTCGTCGATGAAGACCGGGTTGGCTGGATCGTTGACGTTCAGCTTCACGTACCCCGCATCCCAGTACGAGCTGAGCATCGTCCACGTGCCCCGGATCTTCTCGACAACCATGTCGTGGTTGAACGACGTCGCGCCCCAGCCGTTGACGACGACCGCGGGCCAGCTTGCAAGCCCGGTATCCGCGATCTGGACTGGGTGGCGCGGATCGCTGATGTCGAAGATGTCGACATCCGTCGCCGCTCGCTCCTCGTCGTCCGACGCAACGAGGTACGCCTTTTGCTGGTCGCCGATCTCTCGCTGCCAGACGAAGACGCTGTGGTACTGCCGCTCCGCCACGGTGCCGCCGTTCGTGTCGCCGAACGACTCGACGAGCGTCACCGGCGCCAGCGGATTCGAGACGTCGTAGAGCGAAAAGCCGCCTTTCCCTCCGTCGCGGCAGATCTCCTGGTTCGTCGCGAGGACGTCGCCCTCGAACGATTGGGTGTCCAGATGAATCGCCTGGACTCCTTCGCCGGGGAACGAGCCCGGCGGCGACTGGATGAAGCCGACCTCGCGCGGCGCAGCCGGGTTCGAGATGTCGACGACGTAGACACCGCCGCGGCCGTCCGCGTCGCATC
The DNA here is from genome assembly GCA_036000665.1 of Gaiellaceae bacterium. Taxonomy (GTDB): domain Bacteria; phylum Actinomycetota; class Thermoleophilia; order Gaiellales; family Gaiellaceae; genus JACCTU01. The sequence goes on along the minus strand of DASYUZ010000117.1, from coordinate 5,440 downwards.
CTGGCCTGAACTGCGCGAGGTACGCGTAGTTCCCGAGCGTGCCGACGTCGGCGACGATGCCGGGTGCCGCATCGTGGACGCGGACCTTGCCGACGAGCTCAACGTTCAGGCTCGACGCCGGCAGATGACCTCCGACCGCCCCGTGCTGGTGCTCGTCGATGACTCCGTCCGTGTCCGCGGCCGCCGGCACGGCGAAGACGAGCGCTGTCGCGGCCGCGCTCAGGACGAGCGCAACGCGCAGCTGGATGAGCTTGTTCAACGTGATGCTCCCCTCGTTCGACCCGTAGGACAAGTCGATGCTACGGGTACTTGGAAATATCGCGAAGTCTCGATCGCCCGGTCAGCCCGGCTCCCGAATCGGCATGACTCGCTCGCGCCGGAGGAGCCGTGCGAGCGGCAGGAGCACGATCGCCGTCGCGCCGACTGCAAGCGCAGTTACACCCAAGGCGTCGAGTGCGAAGCCGCCCAGGAGGGCGAGTCCTGCCCCGAGCAAGGCCGAGAGCTGGTCGTTGAAGCCCAGGAGCTTCCCTCGCTCGGCCGGGGCCGCCCGGTCGGCCAGCTGGGCCGTCGCCGCGACGAAGGAGATGCTCCAGCCGAGCCCGAGCCCGAACAAGAGCAGCCCGGTCCCGAGCACGCTCTCGAACCAGGCGAGACCGATGCAGGAGGCGCCCATCAGGACAAGACCCATCCAGAGCGACTGGCTGCGCCCGATCCGGTCGATCATCGGCCCGACGAAGAGGACGAGCGCGAACATGCCGAACGTGTGCGCGCCGATGATCGGGAAGACGTCGTCCTGCGGGTGGTGGTGGTGCTCGACGACCACGTAGCCGGTGAGGTTCATGACCGAGACCATCACGGAGAAGCTGGCGAGCGCGGCGATCATCGCTGGCACGACACCGGGGCGGCGCAGGATCTCGCGCAGCGGCGCCGCAGCCTGCGGCGGCGGGTCGTTGCGACGGGTCGCGAGGAGCTCGCCGATCCGCTTCGGGTCGGGACGCACGAAAAGCGAGATCAGGAGCGCGACCAGCCCGAGGCCCGCCGCTGCGAGCCACGGCACGGTCAGCGACTCGACGTCGACGGCCTTCCCGGCAAAGAGCGGGCTGAAAACGGCCGGGCCGAGGATCGCGCCGAAGACCGAGCCGAAGATCACGTACGCGATCCCGCGCGCGCGACGCTCCGGCGGGTACATGTCGCCGGCCGCCGTGCGGATCAGCAGCGCGACGCCGCCCGCGGCCCCGGTGCAGATCATCCCGACGATCACCGCGACGGTGGAATCGGTCCGCGTCGCCAGCGCGATCAACGAGCAGCCGAACGCAGCAACGACGAAGCCGGCAGCCATCACCGGTACCCGACCGAAGCGGTCCATCGCGCGTCCGGCTGGGAGCGCCGCAAGGCCCGACGACGCGAGGAAGATCGCAGGGCCGAGACCGAGGAGGCCGCGGTGGCCCGTCACCAGGACGAACGTGAGCGAGTTCACCGCTGCGGCGAGCTGGAACAGACACGAGTTCACGGCGAGCGTCGCCGCGAGCAGGATCGTGTTCCGGCGGACGGGAAGGTCTACCGCTGGCGCTTCTGTCCCCTCCAGTCGCACACGAGGATCAGCGCAACCACGCCTCTAGGGTCGCACGAAAAGCCGCCGCGCCGCCGTGGGACGGGTGGCGCACGTACGGCGCACGGAGCTCGCGCTCGGCGAGCCGGCCGACCGCGAGTATGCGCCGGCCGCGCGCGAGCTCGTCGAGGAACGGGCGCGCTTCCTCGATCTCGGCGTGGCTCGGCGCGCGGTTCGTGCAGGGATCGCCGACGCCGTGCGGGTGGGTGGGCACGAGGTTCCAGAGCAGCACGTCGTCTGCGATGCCGAGCTCGGCGAGCGTGCGTTGGACGATCGTCGCGCTCGCCTCCGCCGGGCCTGCGCCGGTGAGCTGCCGCTCGGACGTGAACGGAATGCCGGAGACGCGCGCGCCGCGGTAGCCGGCCGCTTCGCCGACGAGCAGCGTTCGAGCGCGGCGCCGCGACGCGAGGTACGCGCCGAGCCGCCGGCGCCGGAGCTCGGAGTCCGCGTACTGGTTGTGCGTCGCGCCAATCCGCGCCAGCGCGAGCTCCTCCACGAAGATGCCGTCCATGCTCGAGGTCCGCACTCTGACGGACGGCGGCCAGGAACCGCCCGAGGTGATGGCGTGGATCACCGATTTCGTGCGCGACGCGCAGCGTACGCTCGACTTCGCGCATTACGACCTCAACGTCGGACCAGAGAACGCGGCGGCGCTCGGCGGAGCGATTCGCGCGGCCGCGGCGCGCGGCGTCGCGATCCGCTTCCTCTACAACCTCGATCACCGCAACCCGATTCCCGTGCCGCCGCCGCCCGAGCCCGACGGCGACCTGATCGCGTCGTGGCGCGTGCCCGTACGTGCGATCGCGGGCGTGCCGGACCTGATGCACCACAAGTACGTCGTTCGCGACCGCGAGCTCGTGTGGACCGGATCGATGAACTGGACGGACGACTCGTTCGCGCGGCAGGAGAACGTCCTCGTGATCGCGCGTTCGCCTGAGCTCGCCGCACGGTTCACGGAGGACTTCGAGCAGCTCTGGCAGACGGGCGCGGTCGAGCGGAGCGGCTTCGTCGCGAAGTCATTCGTGCCGGTCGGCGCACACGCGGTACGAGCGTGGTTCACGCCGGGTCACGGTGCCGAGCTCTCCCACCGGATCGCGACCGCGATTGCGCGCGCGAAGCGCGTCCGGATCTGCTCACCGGTGATCACCTCAGCGCCGGTTCTCAGCGCGCTCGCGCAGGGCGCCTCCGAGGGCAAGGACATCGCCGGCTGCGTGGACGCGCCGCAGATCGGCGGCGTGGTCCATCAGTGGAACGTGAACGGGAACGTCTACTGGAAGCTGCCGCTGCTCCGTCGTGCTCTGCGCTCGCCGTTCTCGGGCAAACGCTCGAATCCTTGGCGGCCCGGACCCGGCCTGCACGACTTCATGCACGCCAAGGTCACGATCTGCGACGACGTCGTCTTCGTCGGCTCGTACAACCTCTCGCGCTCAGGTGAGAAGAACGCGGAGAACGTGCTCGAGCTGAAGGACGCGGCGCTCGCGGAGCGCCTGGCCGCATACATCGACGAGGTGCGCGGCCGGTATCCAGCGCTCGATCTGGCATCGAGCTAGCGTTGGGCGTCGTGCGACGACGCGTGATCGTCCACGGCCAGGTGCAGGGCGTGTTCTTTCGCGACACGACGCGCCGGCTCGCGCACCAGCACGGCATCACCGGCTGGGTCCGGAACACGTGGCAGGGAACGGTCGAGGCCGTGTTCGAGGGGGAGCCGGAGGCGGTCGAGCGCCTGGTGGACTTCTGCCGGAAGGGGCCGCGCGGTGCGTACGTGGAACGCGTCGACGTCATCGAGGAAGCGCCGGAGGGCCTGACCGGCTTCGCCGTCCGCTGAGCGCGCCATCTCGCCTGCCACTTCCGGACATGTCCGGGGTCAGACCCCAGACATGGCTCGCCGGGACCGGTCCAGGGTCAGACCCCAGACATGGCTGGTTTGGACGGCGCCGTTACTCCCACTCGATCGTCGCCGGGGGCTTCGACGAGAGGTCGAGCGCGACGCGGTTCACGCCCGGGATCTCGTTGATGATCCGCGACGAGATCGTTTCCAGCAGGTCGTAGGGCAGGTGCGCCCAGTCTGCGGTCATCGCGTCCTCCGAGGTGACGGCGCGGATGACAATCGGGTACTCGTACGTGCGCTCGTCGCCCTGCACGCCGACCGAGCGGATGGCGGGAAGCACGGCGAAGCACTGCCAGAGCTCGCGGTAGAGGCCTGCGCGGCGGATCTCCTCGAGCAGGATCGCGTCCGCTTCGCGCAGGATGTCGAGGCGCTCGCGTGTGATCTCGCCGATGATCCGAATTGCGAGGCCGGGTCCCGGGAACGGGTGCCGCCAGACCATCCGCTCCGGCAGGCCGAGTTCCGCCCCCACGCGGCGTACCTCGTCCTTGAAGAGCTGGCGCAGCGGCTCGACGAGTTCCATCTCCATGTGCTCGGGCAATCCACCGACGTTGTGGTGCGACTTGATCTTGGCCGCGACGCCGACCGAGCCGCCCGACTCGATCACGTCCGAGTACAGCGTTCCCTGTACGAGGTACAGAACGTCGCCCAGGCGACGCGCCTCCTTTTCGAAGACGCGGATGAATTCCTCGCCGATTCGCCTCCGCTTCTCCTCGGGATCCGCAACCCCGGTGAGCCGCTCGAGGAACCGGTCCTGCGCCTGCACGTGCACCAGCGGAACGTGGAAGTGGTTGCGGAACGTCTCCACGACCTCGATCGCCTCGTCCTTTCGCAGCAGCCCGTGGTCGACGAAGACGCAGGTGAGCTGGTCGCCGACCGCCTTGTGGACGAGCAACGCGGCGACCGCCGAGTCCACGCCGCCCGAGAGCGCGCAGAGCACACGATCGGAACCGACCTGCGCGCAGATGCGTTCGACCTGCTCCTCGATCACCGCGGCAGGCGTCCACGCCGGGGGCGCGTCCGCCACCTCGTAAAGGAAGTTCTTCAGCAGCTCCTGCCCGTGCGGCGTGTGCACGACCTCAGGGTGGAACTGCACGCCGTACACCTGCCTGCGCGCGTCCTCGAACGCCGCGATCGGAGTCGACGGCGAGCCCGCAACCACCGCCGCGCCGCTCGGCGGTGCGACCACCGAGTCGCGGTGGCTCATCCAGACGGTTTGTTCCTCGGGCAGGTCCCTGAACAGCGCTCCGGGCGCGGCCCGGAGCGCAGTCTTTCCGAACTCCGACGCGCCCGTGCGCTCGACGCGCCCGCCGAGCTCCTGCGCCATCAGCTGCATCCCGTAGCAGATGCCGAGCGTCGGCACGCCGAGCTCGAAGATCCCCGGGTCGACGCGCGGCGCGTTCTCCGCGTACACGGACGCGGGACCGCCGGACAGGATCACCGCATACGGGTTGCGCCGCCGGATCTCGTCCGGCGTGACCGCGTGACCGACGAGCTCCGAGTAGACGCGCGCCTCGCGCACGCGCCGCGCGATCAGCTGGGCGTACTGGCCCCCGAGGTCGAGCACGAGCACGGGCCGCTCTTCCGGAGCCTGCTCCGCGAGGGGCCGCTTGTCGGCCCCGACATAAGAGGGCACCGGGCTCTGCCCGCTGCCCGTTATCCCTTGGGGGCGGTAGCCCCTGAGGGGCCGCTTGTCGGCCCCGACATGAGAGGGCACCGGGCTCTGCCCGGTGCCCGTTATCCCTTGGGGGCGGTAGCCCCCAGGGGGCAGCCGGACGACCTCAGCGCCGATAGTTGGGCGCCTCCTTCGTGATCGTGACGTCGTGCGGGTGCGACTCGCGCAGGCCCGCGCCCGTGATGCGCACGAACTTCGCCTGCTTGAGCTCGGCGAGCGTCGGCGCGCCGCAGTAGCCCATCGCCTGCCGCAGCCCCCCGACGAGCTGGTA
>DASYUZ010000116.1:0-23099 GCA_036000665.1 Gaiellaceae bacterium | reverse complement strand
CGCAGAGCATGGCCGCAGCCGAGACAGAACGCAGCCCAGGGCCCGAGCGTTTGCCGGCGCTCCTCGATCAGCCAGTCCGGCGGCTTCCTCGTCCGCGGCATGGAGGAACTATCGCTCAAGGCGGGTAGGATTCGCGCCGGTCTGTCCTGTCCCACGACCGGGAGTTTTGTGTATGGCAGTTCGTGAGGCCGAGCCGGTCGCTTCGCTGAGCGAAGTTAAGGAAGCCGGCCTCGACCGCGAGGATCTCCTGGGCATTTACCGGAGCATGCTGATCACCCGCGGGATCGAGGAGCGCGGCCACATCCTCTACAAGCAGGGCAAGATCCCCGGCTCGTTCTACACGGGCCGCGGAAACGAGGCCGCGTCCATCGGCGTCGCGACCGCGATGGGGCCCGAGGACGTCGGGACGCCGCTCCATCGCGACATGGGCGTCCACGTCGTGCGCGGCGTCGAGACGTGGCGGATCTTCGCCCAGTACATGGGACGCGAGGACGGCCCGACGCGAGGCAGGGACGGCAACGTGCACATGGCCGACGCGCGCTTGGGGCTGATCGCGATGGTCAGCCACCTCCCCGCGATGCTGCCGGTCGCGGTCGGCTGCGCGCTCGCCTTCCGGATCCGCGAGGAGAACCGCGTCGCTGTCGGCTGGTTCGGCGAGGGTGCGTCCGCGCGCGGCGATACCCACGAGTCGATGACGTTCGCCGGCACGCGCCGGCTCCCAGTCGTCTTCGTCTGCGACAACAACCAGTGGGCGTACTCGACGCCCACACATCTCGAGTACGCGACCGACCATGTGGCCGACCGCGCGGGGGCGTACGGCTTCGACGGCGTCGTCGTCGACGGCACCGACGTGCTCGCGGTCTACCGCGAGGCGAAGCGCGCGATCGAGAAGGCGCGGGAGGGCGGCGGCCCGACGCTGCTCGAGTGCCTGACGCTCCGCATGGAGGGCCACGCGGTCCACGACGACGCGTTCTACGTCCCCAAGGAGATGTTCGAGGAGTGGGCGAAACGCGACCCGCTCGAGCGCTTCCGCGTCTGGCTCCAGGAGCACGCAAACATGACCGGCGAGGAGGAAGAGGAGATCGCCGCCCAGGTCAAGAAGCTGCTGAACGATGCGCTGAACCGCGCGGAGGAGTCGCCCCTGCCCACGCCGGAGCAGCTGCTCGAGGGCGTGTACGCGACGCCCGAGGACCTCGACACGCCGCACCACAAGTAATGGCGGAAAAGACGTATCTGCAGGCGATCTCTGACGCGCTCCGGCAGGAGATGCGCCGCGACAAGCGCGTCTACGTGATCGGCGAGGACGTCGGCGTCTACGGCGGCGCCTTCAAGGTGACGCTCGGCTTCCAGGAGGAGTTCGGGCCGTGGCGCGTGATCGACGCGCCGCTCGCCGAGACTGCGATCGTCGGCTCGTGCACGGGCGCAGCGATCATGGGCCTGCGCCCTGTTGCAGAGATGCAGTTCGCGGACTTCGTCTCGTGCGGGTGGGACCAGCTCGTCACCGTCGCCGCAAAGCAGCGCTGGCGGGTGGGGACACCGGTGCCGTTCGTGGTGCGCCTCCCCTCGGGCGGGGGGTTCTCCGGCGGGCCGTTCCACTCGCAGAACCCGGAGTCGTCCTTCGCGCACATCCCCGGCCTGAAGCTGCTCTGCCCGGCGACCCCCGAGGACGCGAAGGGCCTGCTCATCTCGGCGATCGAGGACCCGAACCCCGTTCTCTACTTCGAGCACAAGCACCTCTACCGCCGGATCAAAGGCGAGGTGCCGGACGAGCGCTACACGATCCCGATCGGGAAGGCGCGCACGCATCAGGAAGGCGACGATGTCTCCGTGATCACCTGGGGCGCGATGGTCTACACGGCGACCGAGGCGGCCAAGGAGCTCGGCGACGTCTCCGTCGAGATCATCGACCTGCGCTCGATCATGCCGTGGGACAAGCAGGCGGTGCTCGAGTCGGTGCGCAAGACTTCGAAGGTGCTCGTGCTGCACGAGGACACGCTGAGCGGCGGCTTCGGCGCGGAGATCGCTGCCACGATCGCCGAGGAGGCCTTCGAGGACCTCGACGCGCCGGTGAAGCGCGTCGCGGCGCCCGACACGCCGGTCCCCTTCTCGCCGCCGCTGGAAAAGGCTTTCATCCCGCAGGTCGAAGATGTCGTGAAGGGACTCAAGGAGCTCGCCGACTACTAGTGGCTCTCCCAGCGGGATCTTCCGGCCCCTGGCGCGCGAGAAGACGGCGCGCTGCCGCGTCCTCAGTCGCGTCCATGCTGTCTAGCATGGACACTCCCTGCGTCCTTGCATCGCTTGCTTCTCGCACCCCAGTGACTCGGAAATCCCACTAGGAGAACCACTTGGCCGTCGCAGGTGCAACCGACGTCGTCATGCCCCAGATGGGGGTCTCCGTCTCGGAGGGAACGATCACGAAGTGGCTCAAGCAGGTGGGCGAGCCGATCCAGGCGGACGAGTCGCTGCTCGAGATCTCGACCGACAAGGTCGACACCGAGGTGCCGTCGCCCGCGAGCGGCGTCGTAGCGGAGATCCTCGTCCAGGAGGGCGAGACGGTCGAGGTGGGAACGAAGCTTGCGGTGATCGCCCCCGAGGGTGCGGAGGTCGCGCCTCCCGGCGGCGACGGCGGAGTGCCCGAGCCGGCGACTGCCCAAGCCTCGGCCGAGGCGAACGTCGCGAGCGACGCGCCTGCGCCGTCGCCCCCGGCCGATCTCGTCGAGGAAGCAAAGCCCGCAGCTGCGCCCACGGCGCCCACCACCGCTCCTGCCGGCGACGGCGGTGGCAACGGCAAGCCCTTCGTCTCCCCGGTCGTCGCACGCATCGCTTCCGAGCACAACGTCGACCCGTCGCAGGTGCAGGGCACGGGGCGCGGCGGCCGCGTGACGAAGAAGGACATCCTCCAGTTCATCGAGCAAGGGGGCTCGTCCGCGGCTGCGCCGCAGACTCCGGCGCCTCCGGCGCCGCCCGCGCCCGCAGCTCCACAGGCTCCTGCAGCACCGGCCCCGCCCGCCCGGGCACCGACTGCTCCGGTAGCGCCCGCGGCTGCGGGCGCAGGCGAAACCCTGGAGCCGATGAACGCGATGCGCCGCGGGATCGCAGAGCACATGCGCCGCTCGCTCGACACCTCCGCACACGTCACCAGCGCGATCGAGGTCGACATGTCGAAGGTCGTCGCGATCCGCGAGAAGCTGAAAAAGGAGTTCCAAGCGTCCTACGGCGTCAACCCCACGTATCTCGCCTTCGTCGCGCGGGCGGCGGTCGAGACGCTGCGCGAGTTCCCGTGGGTGAACGGCGAGATTCGCAGCGACCAGATCGTCACCCGCAACTACGTCAACCTCGGCTTCGCCGTCGAGCTCGCCGACGGCAAAGGCCTGATCGTGCCGGTGCTGAAGAACGCCGAGACGCTGAACCTGCTCGGGATCGCGAAGGGCGTGACCGACATCGCGCAGCGTGCGCGCGACAAGAAGCTCCTGCCCGACGAGGTGCAGGGCGGGACGTTCACGATCACGAACCCTGGCGGCTACGGCACCTTCCACGGCACGCCGGTGATCAGCCAGCCGCAGGCCGCGATCCTCGGCACGTACGCCGTCGTCAAGCGCCCGTGGGTCGTGCAGGACGACCTGGGCCAGGACGTGATCGCGATCCGTCCGATCATGAACCTGACCCTCACCTACGACCACCGCCTGGTCGACGGCGCACTCGCCGGCCGCTTCCTGCGCGCCATGCGCGAGAAGCTCGAGACCTGGGGCGAGTCCGACTACTAAACGACTGCTCTGGTCGTCCAGTCAGGCGACGCGGAAAGCAAGTCGCCGCCATCGAACTGCACGGAGCCGGAACGCCAGGCGAACCGCGGTCGCCTCCATCACGACGTAGCCCACGGCCGCACCGCTGGGAGGATTGCCCTGCGGAATTCCGAGGCTCGGCACCTCCTTCGCCCACGCCCACGTGCCGATCGCGGTGCCGTACAGCTCGAGGGACGCCACAACCAGGAACACGCCTGCAAAGAGGTGCGCGCGAGACCGTCGCAGCAGGACGAGCACGAGCAGCACGGCTGCCGCGGCGCCGCTCAGATCTTGCCGTGGGAGCACGAGCACGCCTGCGACGGCCCACACGGCGACGAGCGCAACCGCGAGGCCCACGAGGAAGCGCTCCCCGCCCGCGGACGCGTGCGCGACCGCGAGCCCGCCGAGGTACACGAGAGCGTGTCCCGGCGGCACAAAGAGCGGCACGTTCTCAAGACGGTACGTGTAGAGACCCCAGACAAGCGACGCGAGCACTTCGCCGCAGGTCGCGACGACGACGATCAGGGCAGCCTGCAGCCTCAGGTGAGGGTCGAGACGCGTGCAGACCGCGGCGAGGATCGCGAACGCGAGCACGCCGAGGGCGATCTGGCCCCTCAGGTCGACGTAGTGGTCCACCGCAAGCATTACCGCGATGAGCGCCGGGACTCCGAGCGCGGTCACGACGAGGCCGATGCGATGACGGACGGGCATGCGAGAAACTCTGTCACGTCGCTTCTCGGCAGGTCGGGCCCGGTTCGTTACCCTCCTTTTGTGCCGCAGGGCGCATATCTGCTGAACCTTGGCCAGACGCCCTACCTCGAGGCGTGGGAGCTGCAGCGCTCTCTGGCGGCGGCGGTCTCGCAGGGGGCGATCCCCGATACGGTCGTCCTGCTGGAGCACCCGCCCGTCGTGACGCTCGGGCGGCGGGCGGAAGAGGGCGAGCTCCACGTCCCTGCGGGCGCGGACGTCGAGATCGTCGAGACCGACCGCGGCGGGAAGTCGACCTTCCACGGCCCCGGACAGCTCGTCTGCTATCCGATCCTCGATCTGTCCCGCCACGGCCAGGACGTGAAGAAGTACTGTCGCGACCTCGAGGATGCCCTCCTTTCCTGCCTGCAGACCTTCGGTGTCGCGGCCGAGAGGATCGAGGGTCTGACCGGGATCTGGGTCACTCCGCCACCACGGAAGATCGCCTCGATCGGCATCCACATCCACAAGTGGGTCACGACCCACGGCTACGCCCTCAACGTCGACCTCGACCTTGCGCCCTTCACGGACTGGATCACCGCGTGCGGCCTCGAGGGCGCAGCGTTCACGACGATCGCCCGCGAGCTCGGCCGCCCCGTCAGCGTCGACGACGTTCGAGGCCCGGCGGCAGACGCGCTCGCCGAGGTCTTCGGCCTCGAGTTCGAAGAGCTTCCGGCCGAGGGCGGCGCCGGTCTCTGGGAGCAGCCGCTGCACGCGAGGCTCGCAGCGAAGCACTGAAAAGGGCCGCCCGGAGGCGGCCCTTTCAGAAAACGGAAACGACGACGTCCTAGCGGCGGTCACCGCCGTGGTCGTCATCGTCAACGCCTTCGTCACCTTCAGCCTTCACGCTTGCGTAGTAGATGTCCTCTTCGGGAGCGCTCCCGAAGAGCGGTCGCGTGTCGGCCCAGACGATGTGCGTCGTTCGCTGGTCGAAGTTGTGATGGCTCACCTCGACCCACATGTAGTCGCCGAGGAAGCCGGCCTGGACCGGGTTGTTCGCCGGCGTCAGGTTCGGCATCGAGGCGGTCGTGATCCGGCGGAAGCGGATCGACGGTTTGGAGGACCGCGGGTTCGCGATCGTCGCCAGGGTGATGTCGTTGCACCCGGTGAACTCGCAGTCGCCGTAGTGCCGATCGTAGAACGCCACCTGCACCGCGCTGCCGTCGCCCATCACGTCTGACCACGGCTGCCACTGCGCCGTCTCACCGAACTTCGTGGTCACGTTCATCGTCGGGCTCCACGTCGCCCCGCCGTTCGTCGAGAACGAGAAGAAGACGTCGTTGTTGCACGGCGGCTTGGCCGTCGCGGCAGCCCCTCTGCACGGCGCCTTGCCGTTCCGGAAATCGGCCCAGGTGGCGTACAGGTTGTTGCTCCGGTCGACCGAGATCGACATCGTGGTGAACTGCGGCACCCGGTAGCCGTTCGGCGGCAGGCAGCGCCTGCCTGCGGGGCACCCCTCGGGGCTCGGCCCAACGGGATGGCCGCTGACCAGGTCGCCGACGCGGAAGGGTCCCTGCCAGTCGGACTCCTTGTCGCATTCGTTCGTGGCCGGGCACCTCACGACCAGCACCTGGTCTGCCGAGCCCTCGGGCGTGTTGCCGTTGCCGAAGATCACGTAGATCGTGCCGTCCGGGCCCACGACCGGGTGCGAGCCTTGATCCTGGTCGCACGCGTTCGGGTTGTCCTCGGTGCCGCTGAACGCGGTGCAGAACGACCCGGACGCACCGCTGATGATGATCGCCCGTGACCAGCGGGCCCCGCCGTCCGTCGACTGGCTGAACACGATCGGGCTTCGTTGCGTGACGGCGCCGACCTGGACCGCCTCGAAGCGCGTCCAGGTGACGTAGACCCGACCCTGCTTCCGGCTGCCCGGCCGCGTGTCCGCGACCATCAGCTCCTTGTCGTGCGCGACCTTCGCATCGCTGTCGCTGGCGGGATGGCCCATCGGCGTCGCACGGTATTCCTGGAACGACAGCTCACTGAACGGCGTGTGGTAGAAGCGGCCCTTGAACGGGGCGTTCGACTTCGCGACGAAAATCCCGTTCGCGGGCGAGGTGATATCGAAGAAGACGCCGGTCACGTAGGCGTTCCCGAGGTGATCGAACGTGCCGGCGGGATCGCTGCACGCGTCGGCGGTGTGTCCGTCCGGCAGGAGCTCCTGCCAGAAGGGCGGTGGGGCCGTACCCGTATCGCCCCATGATTCTCCGCGGTCGAGTGACCAGTCGTAGCCGCAGTGGTTGAACCCGATGCGGGAGTCGTTCTGCCCGGCCAGTACGTTGCTGAAGTCGCGCGGATTGACTCCGACCCACTCCTCCGCCTGCCGGCGCAGGGTGCAGTCTTGATTCACGCGAACGTTGGCGACGTCGCCCTTGAAGACGTTCGGGCACCCGTTCGACGAGCTGCTGGGCGGCACGGATCCTGACGACCGTCCACGAGAGCGGCCCGCCGCGGCGGCCGTCGCCGGTCCGCCGCCGAACGCCTCCTGGATTGCGGTCATCAGGCCGCCGGATAGAGGGACGTCGAACTTCGCCGGCTGGACATCGCCGCGCTCGATGGCGAGCTGCCGCGCTATGACCTCGTTGACCGGCGCGTTGTCCGATTTGCTGACGGCGAGCGACGGGATCAGCGCGACCGTCGCGACCCCGAGCACGACCAGCACCGCCCGGGACCAGAACAACCGTGTGCTTGGTCTCATTTCCCCCCTCCTAAGGGTTGGATTGAAGACCGGTCGAACCGAGTGCGCCCTCGTCCATCACTGTTCCCCGGGCCCAGGCCGAGGTCGGGCGATATCGGCCCGGATGCGATCTTCCGCTTGTCGCCCGTCGCATGTCAACCCAACCCGGGCTACGATTCGGTCATGCGCACGCTGTGCGCAACTGCAGTCGCCGTCGTCCTCGCCGCGTTCGTCGCCGGCGACGCGCTGACTGCTCCGAACAGACCGGTTCTTCGCCTGGCGAAGCTCCAGCCGCTCACCGTGGTAGGGCGAAGCTTCCCGGCCGGCGAGCGTGTCAGGGTGCGAGTGCTCGCTCCAGTCACGGCCTTTCGCTGGACGAGGGCGGACCGCAACGGCTCGTTCACCGTTCGGTTCGGGGACATTCCGGCCACTCGCTGCGACGTGATCCGCGTGATTGCCGTCGGTTCCGGCGGCAGCCGCGTGGTGCTGAAGGAGCTCCCGGCGCCTGCCTGCAGCCCTGGCTGACGCCACTAGACTGACCGTGATGGAGCGGTCGGTTCAGGTTGCCCAGCGGCCACGCCGCCCGGAGTGGATGAAGGTCCGCGCCCCGAGCGCGAACGGCCGCTACTTCGACGTCAAGAAGCTCATCCACGGCGCGAGCCTGCACACGATCTGCGAGGAGGCCCGCTGCCCGAACATCGCCGAGTGCTGGGGGCGCGGCACCGCGACCTTCCAGATCCTCGGGGACACGTGCACGCGGGCGTGCCGGTACTGCTACGTGCATTCCGGCAAGCCCGAGAGCCCGCCCGATCCGCTCGAGCCGTTCCGCCTCGCGCAGGTCGCCGCGCAGATGCAGCTCAAGCACGTTGTCGTCACATCCGTCGACCGCGACGACGTTCCGGACCGGGGGGCGGGCCACTACGCCGCGACGATCCGCGCGCTCAAGCGCAAGCTCCCGCAGGCGAGCGTCGAGGTGCTGACGCCCGACTTCCTCGGCGTCGAGGAGGACGCGCTCCGCACGGTGCTCGCCGCCCGTCCCGACGTCTTCAACCACAACATCGAGACCGTCCGCCGCCTACACCGGCGGATGCGGGGTGCGAAGGCGAGCTACGACAAGGCGCTCTGGTTGCTGGAGCGGGCCAAGGAGCTCGCCGAGTACCCGGTGCTGACGAAGTCGGGGATCATCGTCGGCCTCGGTGAGACGAACGACGAGGTCGTCGACACGATGCGCGACCTCCGCGCGCACGACGTGGACGTCGTCACGATCGGGCAGTATCTGCAGCCGAGTCCCAAGCACGCCCCGATCGACCGCTGGGTGCACCCCGACGAGTTCCGCTGGTTCCGGGAGCAGGGCGAGGCGCTCGGCTTCGGGTCAGTCTTCTCCGGGCCGCTCGTACGGTCGTCGTATCGAGCAGACGAGCAGCGCCACGCCGCGGAGAGCGGGCGTGGCGCCGTCGCCTACTGACGAGTCCTGTCGTCAACCGTCTGGCGGCCGCGCCGAGGCCGTCGACGACCTAGAAGAGCAGCTCGACGGTGAAGCTGACGAAGCTGATCGCCGCGGCGACCACGGCGACCGCTACGAGGACCAGCACTGGAAAGAGCCGCATCACGTGAGCTCCATTCTCGAAGGGACGGGAGGCATTTTCCCCGTCCCTGTGCCCTCGAATCAACCGGAAGGGCCGCATCGACGCTTCAATGTGGGCGTGCGCCGCTTCGCCCTCCCGCTGCTCGCGCTGGTGCTGACCGCCTCGGCTTCCGGAGCCACCGCGCGCCCCGCGCTGCTCCAAGTCTCGCTGCAACCGCTCACCGTCCAGGGTGTCCGCTTCCGCGTGAACGAGCGCGTGACGCTTTTGCTCGCCTCCGAGGGCGTGGCGTCAAAGCGCGTGGTGCGCGCCGGAGCCCGCGGCCGCTTCACGGTCCGCTACGCGCTGCGGGTCGACCGCTGCACGAGCTACGCGCTCCAGGCGATCGGCTCGCGCGGGAGCCGCGCGACGCTGCAGCGCGACGTGGTCGACTGCACCGAGCCGTAAATACGAGGGGCCCCGAGTCGGGGCCCCTCGCAACGTGTCGTTCCGATGCGCTACGGGCTGACGTTCTGCACGATCACGTCGCCGGAACCGACGAGCACGTTCGTGTCCGTCCGCACCTCGACGTTGCCGTACAGGACGCGCCCGGATCCCGGCGCCGCGTTGGCGGTCACCGTGCCGGAGACCGTCCACGACGAGCCTGACGGACGGAGCGCGTTGGCATCCGTGATCCTGATCGTGCCGAGCGGCGCCGTCTTGAAGTACACGTCGATGTACTTGTATGTCGTCGACCCGGCGGGGACGTCGAAGCCGTCGACCAGCACGACCCAGGCGCCCGCCGCTGGATTGGTGACCGTCACCGACTCCTCGGAATCCCCGTCTGCGCTCTGACCGGCGAGCACGCAGGTGCCCGAGGTGCAGTTGAAGACGAAGAGGTCGAGGTCTGCAGCCGGATCCGACGGGCTCCCGATCGTCGCCCGGAGCGACTTCGTTCCGGCCGGGATCGTCACCGGATACTGCTGCTGCGCGTGGTGGGCGATCGTGGGCGTCTGGATCAGCGCGCTGCCCATGTCCGTCCCCTGCGCCTTGCCGACAAACTCGCCGAACAGGTTTGTCAGCGTGTAGGACCGGCTGATCGGTGAGCCGATGGTCGCGGACGCGATCGTGTCCGGGTTCGGCTCGACCTTTGCGCCGAGGATGGTCGCCTTCAGCGTGAACGGTGCCGCTGCCGGATAGGCGTCGGAGTTCCGTCGCGCGTCGATCGTGACCTCCCAAACGCCGGCCTGCGGGCTCGTCACCGTGCGGCTCGTCGGGCTGGCGGTGCCGTTGCACCCGCCGGGCGCGCCGTTGTAACAGTTCGAGACCGCGTTCGACTCGATCGCGAGGCCCCACGGATGCCAGCGCAGGAACCGGATCGCACCGGCGCCGGCCGCATCCCCGCCGCCCGTCATGTCGACCTTGAACGCCGGCGTGTTCGCCGGCACGCGGAAGAAGTAGTGCTTCGACTGTCCGCGTGCGATGTCCGAGCTGATCGTCTGGGAGTAGCTCGGCGAGACGAGCTCGTACGGGGCGATCACGGTGTTCATCGTCCCGTAGTCGATCCCGGTGGTCGACGGATCGTCGAGCGTGAGGATCGCCGAGTGCGCGCCCGCCGACGGCGTGATCGTCACCGTCAGCTCTGACGAGCCTCCCCTGGCGAGCGAGATCGAGCCGGCCGACGAGAACGTGCCGTCGTTGCCGACCCAGCCGACCTTGTAGGCGATCGAGCCGCCGGGGCCGTCGTTCCGCGTGAACGTGTACGTCCGCGTGTACGTCGAGCCGGCGGTCACGCCTTCACGGTCGTAGATCCCCGTACCCACACCCGGACTGGCGAGGAAGCCGCTCAGCAGGCTGTTCACCGGGACCGTTCCCGTGATGTCGACCGTCTTGATGCTCGCCTTCAGGAGGTCCCACGCCGCCCCGATGTCGATCAGGCCCAGGCCCTGGTCAGAGGCCTGGAACCGCGTCGGGTCGAGGTAGCGCGCCGTCGAGAGCAGCGCCTGCCGGATCTGCGCCGGCTGGTGCTGCACACCGGCCGCCTTCGCTGCGCTCACCAGCAACGCGCCGACGCCCGTCGCCTGCGGTGCGGCCATCGACGTGCCGTTGAAGAGCGAGTACCCCGGCGGCAGCGCGTATGTGCCCGAAACAGGGCCGCCCGGCTGCCACATGGGCGTGCTCGAGATTGCCGCGCCCGGAGCGACGAGCTCCGGTGCGAAGCCGCCGTCCTCACGCGGACCCCGCGACGAGAAGAAGTGCAGGTTGTCCGCGAAGGGCATCGGCGTGCCGTAATCCCGCTCGTAGGTGGCGGAGGTGATGGACGCACCGATTCCCAGCACGTTCCCGCAAAGCCCTGGATCGCCGGCCGTGTTCACGCCCGGTCCGTTGTTGCCCTGCGAGATGAACATCTGGACGTTCGACTGCTCGATCAGGCGGTCGTAGAGCGCGCACCGCGCGTTGTTGCCGTCGTTGAGCGCGGGCAGACCGCCGATCGACATGTTGATCACGTCGACGTTCCTCTGCTTTGCGACGAAGATCATCCCTTCGAAGAGCGCGTGACTCGTGCACCCCGCGACGAAGAGGCATGCGCGGGAGGACACGATCTTCGCGCCCGGAGCGGCTCCGCTCATCTCGCCGCCGAAGAGCTTGTTCCCGGCCGCAATCCCGGCGACGTGCGAGGCGTGCGCGCCGGCAACGATACCGAGGTTGACGAACCTGTTCTTGCCGTCGGTCTGGACGACGAACGGGACACGCTCGGCGACTGGCGTCGCCGGATCGTCCGTCCCGAACCAACCGACGTCGTTGCGGACGCTGTAGTTCCTCATCGAAGTCTGGTCGGCGAACGAGCGGTTGCCGTTCGTGTCGACCCAGACGTCGTCGGTCGTGGGGTTCCAGAGCAGCGCGAAGACGTCCGTCTCGTCCCCGTCGCGGTTCAGGTCACCGCCCGGAGGATCTGGGTTGCCGCCGGTGCTGAACTCGCCCCCGAAGCGCGGGTTGTTTTCGCGGAACGCCCCGATCCGGTATGAGCCGGCGGCCGGCGCCGTGTAGGTCGCGCCGTTCCAGGTGAAGCTCGCGCCGCTGACCTGGTCTTTCATGTTGATCCAGGTCGGATCGGGATCGCGGAGCGGATCTGTGCCGGTCACCCAGTCGACGATCTTCCGCTCACCGGTGCTCGTCGTCGTCAGGCTCGGGTGGTCGAAGGACACGCCGGTGTCGACGATGCCGATCGTCACCCCGCGGCCGTCCCAGGTCGGGTGCGCGTTCACGAACTGCGCGGCCCCGGTGTCTTGGGTCGGCATGTAGGGGTTCTGGCGGGGCGTCGCCGCGCCCGGCGGCGGCTGCGGGAGAACCGGGCTGACGCCCTCCGGCCTCGGGTCGCCCACCGGGATCGTCCGATCGAGGTCGGCCGCCGCAACGCCGGCCAGCGCGAACGCCTGCTCCACCTTGTCGATAGCGACGGAGGCCCGGACGTAGCCGAGCTGGTCGTCCCGATAGCCGATCGAAGCGCCGAGGCCCTGGAGGCCGTCGACCACCGTCTTGGCCTGGCCGGGCTGCGTCGCGATCAGCAGAATCACGGAGTCCTTCCCCTGCGCCTGGGCTTCGCGCAGGAGCGCGTTCTCTTCCTTCGACAGCTGCCCGCCGGGCGACTTCGCCGGCGCTGTGGCAGCCGCGAGGACGAGTGTCAGCGCGGCACCTGCGGTAAGCAGGGCCACGCGAATCAACCTGCCTTGCATCATTCTCCCCTCATTCGCTCGAACGGCCGCCGGAGGCGGCCGTTCCTCTCTCTTCACACGGAAGAGACGGGAATTTACTTCGATATCAAGGCAAGTTCAATCAACGCGCCTCTATAGAGAAAAGACTACCGGGGCCACGCGTTGCAGCCCCGGTAGCGCTCAACCAGCGTCGGGAGGGTCGACCGGAAGGGGGAAGCCGCCGCTCAGATCCGGCCAGAGGGCCATTTCCTCACGATCGGGCAGCGGTTCGCCTTCCGCCTGCTCGAGCTCCTCCTCGGTGAGTTGTTCCTCGTCTCGGGTCATGGTCGCGGTGTACCCCGCGCCCGGGAAACGGAACGGCCGAGACAGAGCCGAACGCGGCTCGCTAGGCCCCGTCGTGGGGCTTGGCCATCGCGCGGTAGTCGAGGGCCTCGTCCAGCACGGACTCCTCGACTCCCTGCTCGCGCGCGACCTCGCGCAGCGAGCGGCCGGAGGCGGCTGCCTCCTTGACGATCTCGCTGGCGCGGTCGTACCCGATGTACGGGTTGAGCGCCGTCGCGGCGGAGAGCGTGAGCTCGGCGTAGTGCTCTGCCGTCTCGCGGTTCGCCTCGATGCCGTCGACGCACTTCTCGGCGAGCAAGCGCGAGGCGTTTGCGAGGAGCCGGATCGAGTCGAGCAGATTGCGCGCCATCATCGGCACGTAGACGTTGAGCTCGAAGTGGCCGTTCATGCCGCCGATCGTGATCGCCTGGTCGTTGCCGATTACTTGCGCCGCGACCTGCGTGACGACCTCGGGGATGACCGGGTTGACCTTGCCCGGCATGATCGAGCTCCCCTTCTGGAGCTCCGGGAGGAAGATCTCGCCGAGCCCCGCGCGGGGGCCGGAGCCCATGAAGCGGAGGTCGTTGGCGATCTTCGTCAACGAGACGGCGACGGTCTTCAGCGCGCCCGAGGCTTCGACGAGGGAGTCGCGCGCAGCCTGCGACTCGAACGCGTCCGCGGGAGGGTTGATCTCGAGGCCGGTCTCCTGGGTCAGGAGCGCGCGGACGCGCTGCGCGAAGTCCGGATGTGTGTTCAAACCCGTTCCGACTGCGGTGCCGCCCAGCGGGATCTTTCCGAGGCGGTGGAGCGTCCCGCGCACGCGCTCGATGCCCTCGCGGACCTGCGCGGCGTACCCGCCGAACTCCTGTCCGAGCGTCACCGGCACCGCATCCATCCAGTGGGTTCGGCCGGACTTCACCACGTCGTCGAACTCAACAGCCTTCCGCTCGAGCGACTCGGCCAGCTGCTCGAGCGCCGGGATCAGGTCGTGCGTGAGCTGCTCGAGCGCGGCCAGGTGCACGGCCGAAGGGAACACGTCATTGGAGGACTGGCCCATGTTCACGTCGTCGTTCGCGTGCACGTCCTCGCCGGCGAGCGTCGCGAGCACCTCGTTGGCGTTCATGTTCGAGCTCGTGCCGGAGCCGGTCTGGAAGACGTCGATCGGGAACTGATCGTCGAGCTCGCCCTCGGCCACCCGGCGTGCCGCGGCGGCGACGCGCTCCGCCTTGGCGGGATCGAGCAGCCCGAGCTCGGCGTTCACCCGCGCGGCTGCACCTTTGATCCGCCCGAGCCAGCGCGCGACGTGGACGGGAATCGGCTCGCCGGAGACGGGGAAGTTCGAGACGGCCTTACGCGTTTCGGTGCCCCAAAGCTCGCGGGAAATGCTTTGCATTTCCCGCGATGTTAGCTAGGCGACTCTGCGCAGCCTGCGCGTTTCCACCGGCCGGTCGCGGAGCCGGCGTCGGGCCGACTCGTCGAGCTCGGTGGCCTTGGCCCAGCCGACGTACCCGCAGCGTGGGCACTCCGGTTCCCGACGGAGGTCGGGTCGCTGGAGGCCGCAGCGGAGACACTCGATGTGGAGCGACTCCATCGCTCGCATCTTCCTTGACGAGCTGAGGCCGGATCGTCCCCCGAAGGGGTGACGGACCCGTGAGTGAGCGCTGAGTGGCTCGTGAGAACGCCCTGCGACGACTCGGGGGATGCTCCGCGTCCTCGCCGCCTTCATCGTCTATGCCGGTCTGGCCCTTGCCCTCTTCGGTCGTGACGTCGTCGCCGCGCCCGCCCACCGTGTGATCGGGGACGGGGGAGCTGACAAGACGCTCTATATGTGGACATTCGTGTGGTGGCCGCACGCGCTTGGCCAACTGCGGGATCCGCTCGCAGTCGACTCGGCGTGGGCGCCGGTGGGCTTCGACTTCGGCTGGACGAGCGGAAACGCAGGGCTTGCGGTCGTAGCGACCCCGCTGACCGCTTCCGTTGGGCCGGTCGTCACGTACAACGCCTTGATCGTTCTCGCTCTCGCCGTCTCGGCGTCGGCGGCGTTCATGCTCGCGCGCCGGCTGACGCGCGCGTTCCTCCCGGCGCTGCTCGCCGGATACCTGTACGGGTTCTCCTCCTACCAGCTCGGTCACGTCGTGGGACATCTGCCGCTCGTGTTCGTCGCCGCCCTGCCGGCCGCGCTGCATCTTGCGCTGCGGCGCTTCGAAGGCGGGCTCGGCCGATGCGCGTTCGTGCTCGGGCTCGCCGGCCTGCTCATCGCGCAGTTCCTCTTGGCGACGGAGGTGCTCTTCGATGCAGCGCTGCTCGGGGCGGTGCTGGGCCCGCTCGGCTGGCTCGTGCTTGGCCGCGATCGACGCCTGGTGCGGGTCGCCCTCGAGTCCGTGGCGGCTCTCGCGGTCTGTGTGGTCTGCGTGTCGCCGTTCCTCCTCCACGCGGTGCTGAACGGCGCGGCGTACGTGCCCGAGCGTTCGGCGTTCGCGGAGTCCGTCGACGTCGCGAACGTCGTCGTGCCGACGCGGCTCACGTGGTTGCGCCTCCCCGGCGCGGACGACGTGTCGAGCCGCTTCACGGGCACGACCGCCGAGCTCGGCGGCTACCTCGGCCTTCCGGTGCTCGCGATCGCGCTGCTCGCCGCTGCGGGCCGGACTCGCCCGCGCGCACCGCGCATGCTCGGCCTTGCGCTCGCGCTCTCTTTCGCGCTCTCGCTCGGCCCACGCGTGAAGATCGCCGGAGAGGTCGTCGCGCCGGGGTTGTGGTCCGTGATCGCGCCGCTGCCGGTTGCAGGCTCCGCGCTGCCCGCGCGCCTCTCGCTGTTCACCTCGCTCGCCGCAGCGCTCCTCGTCGCGCTCTGGCTGGCGGAACGCCGTTCGTCGGGCCGGTGGATGCTTGCCCTGATCGGGGCGGTCGCGCTGGCGCCGAACCTCGGCCTTGGCCTCTGGTCGGCCAACGTGCCGCGGAGCACGTTCTTCCAGCAGCGCCGCTACGAACGGTTCCTCGAGCGAGACGACATCGCGCTCGTCCTCCCGTACGGCCCCGCTGGGTGGAGCATGCTCTGGCACGCCGAGAGCGGGATGGCCTTCCGCCTCGTCGGAGGGCACTTCGGGATCCACGTGACCCCACGCGAACGGGAGTGGGCGGACGTGTACGAGGGACTAGGCACCGGGCACATGACACCCGCGAGGCTGCGAGCGTTTCTCGCCGCGCACGTCGTTACGTGCGTCGTCGTCGCACCGGGAACCCGACCGCGGGCGGAACGAGTTGTCGCGGCCGCCGTCGACCACCCGCCCGTCCGCACAGCAGACGCGCACGTCTACGTGGTCGAGCCCTAGTCCGTCGAGTACTTGGGCTGGACCTTCTCGCCCCGGATCCGCGCGATCGCGTTGTTCGCCGCAATCGCAGCTTCGCCCATCCCGACCGTGATCAGGGTGATCTTGCCCGGATAGCCCGCCACGTCGCCTGCGGCGTACACGCCCGGCATCGAGGTCTCGCAGGTCATCGGGTCGATCCGTAGCTGCCGCTTGCCTTCCAGCTCGACGCCCCAGTCGGCGATCGCTCCGAGGTGGGAAACGAAACCGAGCAGCGTGATCAGCGCGTCGCAGTCGTGCCGTTCCAGCTCGCCCGTCGTCGTGTTCTCGATCGTCACGGCCTCGATCGACCCGTCGCCGTGCACCTCGCGCACCTCGTGCGGTGTGAGGATGCGCACGGCGCCCTCATCCTCGAGCCGGCGCGCCTCCGACACGGAAGACTCGAGCGCGCGGAAGCGGTCACGGCGATGGACGAGCGTGATCGGCAGGTCCGCGGTGTCCTGGAGGCCG
The DNA here is from genome assembly GCA_036000665.1 of Gaiellaceae bacterium. Taxonomy (GTDB): domain Bacteria; phylum Actinomycetota; class Thermoleophilia; order Gaiellales; family Gaiellaceae; genus JACCTU01. The sequence continues at coordinate 6,485 of DASYUZ010000116.1, read as the reverse complement.
AGCGTCCAGTCGAGGGCCGAGTCGCCGCCGCCGACGATCACGCAGCGCTTGCCGGCGAACTGCGCCTTCTCGCGCACGACGTAGTGGAGCCCGCGGCCCTCCCAGGCGTCGATGTCGTCGACCCCGAGCTTGCGCGGCTCGAAGGCGCCGTGGCCCGCGGTGATGATGATCGCGCGCGACAGATAGGTGTTTCCCGCGTCGGTCGTGAGCGCGAGAATCTCCTCGCCGTTTTGGCTCAGACGCTCGAGCGTGCGTGCCTCCTCGCCGAGCTTCACGCCCGCGCCGAACTGGAGTCCCTGCTCTGCGCAGAGATCGACGAGGCGCTGGCCGAGGACCTTCGGGTGCCCCGCAACGTCGTAGACGTGCTTCTCGGGATACGTCGCGGCCACCTGGCCACCGATCTGCTCGAGGCTCTCGATGATCCGGACCGTGCCGTCGCGATGGCCGACGTAGTACGCGGCGCTCAGCCCGACCGGGCCGGCCCCGAGGATGGTTACGTCAACGACGTCGTTCACGCACTACAGAGTAAGAAACCGCGGAACGACGCGGCTAGCAGCCGTGGCCGCAGGCGGCGGCGCCCGCTTCGGGTGCTTCGCCTTCTTCAACCTGGAAGGAGTGCCCGCAGCCGCACGACGAGACCGCGTGCGGGTTGTCGATCTTGAAGCCGGACTCATGGAGCCCGTCGAGCCAGTCGATCGTCGAGCCGGCGAGGTAGGGCGCGCTGAACGGGTCGACGACGACGCGCACGCCGTGCAGCTCGACCTCGTGGTCACCCTCGACGGCGCCGCGGTCGAAGCCGAGGCCGTACTGGAACCCGGAACAGCCGCCGCCCTGGATGGCGACGCGCAGGACCTCCGCCTCGCCGCCGGGCTCGGTCAGCTGCAGCTCGCGGATCTTGTCCGCGGCGCGCTCGGTCAGGTTCACGAGTGTCTCGACAGTGGCCACGGACGTATCGTACCCCAGGTCCTGGACGCTGGAAACCCCGACTTCGTGACAGTCGTTGCGCGCTCGGTTGAGCCGTTTTCCCCGCGGCTCGTGACGCCCCGGACCTGTTAGCGTTCGCTGCCGCGTGCTGGTCGGGACGATCCTCGAGAGGTGGCTCCCCTTCCTGATCTACGGGAGCCTCGCGCTGATCATCCCCGCCTCCATGGTGGTGATGTCGTTCGTGTTCGCGCAGCGCCCGTCGCACCGTCCGCGCGCCCGGACGATCCCCTTCGAGTCCGGCGTCTCGACGGGCCCGCCGCGGCAGCAGCGCTTCACGATCAGCTTCTACCTGACGGCGATGCTCTTCATCGTCTTCGACATCGAGATCGTCTTTCTCTATCCGCTGGCGGTCATGCTCGACCAGCTCGCGTGGTTCGGCCTGTTCGAGTTCCTCTTCTTCCTCGGGATCCTGCTGGTGGCATACGCGTACGTCTGGCGCAAGGGGGCACTCGAGTGGCAATGAAGCCGCTCCGGCAGTACGGCCTGAAGTCGGAGAAAGTGCTCGGCGTCGGCGGGCCGCCGAGCGTCTTCGAGCAGGAGGTCGCGCAGCTCGAGGACCGGCTGATGCTGACCTCGCTCGAGAAGGCGGTGGCGTGGGCGCAGACGAGGTCGATGTGGCCCGACACGTTCGGACTTGCCTGCTGCGCGATCGAGATGATGTCGATCGTCTCGTCGCGCTACGACATCGCGCGCTTCGGGATGGAGGCGTTCCGCTCCTCGCCGCGGCAGGCCGACCTGCTGATCGTGTCGGGACGCGTCGTGCACAAGATGGCGGCACCGCTGCGGCAGATCTACGACCAGATGCTCGAGCCGAAGTGGGTGATCGCGATGGGCGCCTGCGCGAGCTCCGGCGGGATGTTCAACAACTACACGACGCTGCAGGGCGTCGACAAGATCGTCGCCGTCGACATCCACGTGCCGGGCTGCCCGCCGCGGCCGGAGGCGCTGATGGAGGGGATCATCCGGCTGCACGAGAAGGTGCTGGCCGGGATCCCGCCCGCGTACGAGATCCGCGGGGTCGCCAGTTGACCTATGAAGGGGTTCCGGGGCTTGTTCGTACAAAGGAGGCGTACGGGGAGACGACGCTCGTCGTCGACACGCCACGCCTGCGGGAGGCGTGCCTGCACCTGCGCGACGTCGAGGGGTTCAACCTGCTCGCGGACATCGCCGCTGCGGACTACCTCGGCTGGCCGGGCGGTACGGATGACGTCGCCGGCTACATCGGCACGCCGCAGGGCCGCGACCTGAACGCGCCGGCTTCGTGGGGCCTCGAGCGGCTTCCCGAGCAGAAGCCGAAGCGCTTCTCGGTGTCGTACCACCTGCTGCGCATGAGCGCCGACCCCGCGCGTGTGCGCGTGCAGGTCTGGGTCGACGAGGGCGAGAGCGTGGCGAGCGTGATCGAGATCTGGCCGACCGCGGACTGGCACGAGCGTGAGGCGTTCGACCTGATGGGCATCCCTTTCAACGGCCACCCCAACCTCGTCCGGATCCTGATGGAGGACGACTGGGAAGGGCATCCGCTGCGCAAGGACTACCCGATCGGCGGTGAGCCGGTCCGCTTCTCCGGCGAGGAATAAGTGGCAATCGTCGAGCGGCCAAAGATCTACGAGGGCTCGCGCATCCCGCAGCCGATCCCGACGGTGCTGCAAGTCCCCGACGACGTGCGCGAGGCCGGGGACGTCCTGCAGGTCAACTTCGGTCCGAACCATCCGTCCACGCACGGCGTCCTGCGCCTGATCGTCGACCTGGCCGGAGAGGAGGTCGTCGGCCTTTCGGCGGTGATCGGCTACCTGCACACCGGCTTCGAGAAGTCGATGGAGCAGAAGACGTGGTGGAAGGGGATCACCTACCCGGAGCGGATCGACTACGTCGGCTTCCAGAACAACGAGCTCGTGTTCGTGCTCGCGATCGAGAAGCTGCTCGGGCTGGAGGTGCCGCCGAAGGCGACGTGGATGCGGATGCTGCTCTGCGAGCTGAACCGGATCCACTCGCATCTCGTCTTCCTCGGGACGGCTGCACTCGAGCTGGGCGCGATCTCGATGTTCTGGTACTGCTTTCGCGAGCGCGACCAGATCCTCGATCTCTCCGAGATGGTCTGCGGAACGCGGATGCATACGCGCTACTTCCAGACGGGCGGGCTTGCCGAGGACATCCCGCGCGGCTTCTATCCCGACTGCCGGAAGTTCGTCGAGTGGATGCCGAAGGCGATCGACGACTACGAGAGGCTGCTCTCCCGCAACGAGATCTGGCTCGAGCGCACGCGGCGTGTCGGGCTGCTCTCGGCGGAAGATGCGCTCGCGCTCGGGCAGTCCGGGCCGATCGTGCGGGCATCCGGAATCGACTGGGACTTGCGCAAGGCCGAGCCCTACCTCGCGTATGACGAGGTCGACTTCGGCGTTCCGGTGTATCCGAACGGCGACGTCTACGACCGGTACAAGGTGCGCGTCGACGAGATGCGCCAGTCGACGCGGATCGTCGAGCAGTGCCTGGACAAGCTCGAAGGCATGGAGGGCGAGCCGTGGATCGCGGACGACCGCAAGGTCGTGCTGCCTCCACGCCACGAGCTGCACACGTCGATGGAGTCGCTCATCCACCACTTCAAGATCGTCACCGAGGGGTACCGCGTGCCCGAGGGCGAGGTCTACGTCGCAATCGAGTCGCCGCGCGGCGAGTCCGGGTGCTACGTCGTCTCCGACGGCGGCGCGAAGCCGTGGCGCGTGAAGTTCCGCGCCCCGTCGTTCGTCGTGCTCGAAGCGACCGCGACGTGCATGCACCAGGCGCTCGTCGCCGACCTGATCGCGATCGTCGGCTCGCTGGACTCGGTGATGGGAGACACGGATCGTTGATCGACGAGATCCGTGAGATTGCGGCGCAGTACCCGGACCCGAAGTCGGCGATCCTGCCCGCGCTTCGGCTCGCGCAGGAGCGGCACGGGTATCTGAGCCCGGAGGCGTTCGAGGAGGTCGCCGACGGGCTCGACCTGACTCCCGCGTACTGCAAGGCGGTTGCGTCCTTCTACGACATGTTCCATCTCCACTCGGTCGGGCGGCATCTCGTCGAGGTATGCACGAACATCTCGTGCGCACTCGTCGGAGCGCAGCAGGTACTCGAGGCGTTCGAGTCCGAGCTCGGCGTGCGGCCGGGCGAGACGACCGAGGACGGCGAGGTCACGCTGCGGACGATCGAGTGCGCGGGTGGGTGCGGGTGGGGGACGGTCGTGGCGATCGACCACCGCTACCGCGAGCCGGTTCGGCCCGAAGACGTGCCCGCGATCGTGCAGGAGCTGCGCGATGCCGATTAGAAAGATCGTCCTCGACGGCACCAACGGCCGAGACCTGACGCAGATCGCCGCCTACCGCGAGGTCGGCGGCTACAAGCAGCTCGAGCGGGCGCGGTCGATGGAGCCCTCGGCGGTGCTCGAGGAGATCATCACTGCGAACGTGCGCGGCCGCGGCGGCGCCGGCTTCCCGATGGGCCGCAAGGCGAGCTTCCTCGCGAAGGACACCGGCAAGCCCGTCTACCTCGTCGTGAACGCGGACGAGTCGGAGCCCGGCACGTTCAAGGACCGCGAGATCATGTTCAAGGTTCCGCATCGCTTGCTCGAGGGCTGCCTGATCACGGCGCACGCGATCGGGTCGCAGAACGTGTTCATCTACATCCGCGGCGAGTACCTGCGCGAGTTCGAGATCATCCGCGCGGCGCTCGACCAGGTGCGCGAGGCGGGGCTGCTCGGCGGGCTGACCATGGTGCTGCATCGCGGCGCCGGTGCATACATCTGCGGCGAAGAGACCGGGCTGCTCGAGTCGCTCGAGGGGAAGCGCGGCCAGCCGCGCTCGAAGCCGCCGTTTCCTGCGGTACAGGGGTTGTACGCGTCGCCGACGCTGATCAACAACGTCGAGACGATCGCGACCGTGCCGAAGATCATCGAGCTCGGCGGCGCAGAGTACGCGAAGATCGGCGTCGCGAACTCCGCGGGGACGCGGGTCTTCTCGCTGTCGGGGAATGTCGTCAAGGGGGGCAACTATGAGCTCCCGCTCGGGACGACGCTCCGTGAGCTGATCTACGACATCGGCGGTGGGATCCCGGAGGGGCGGGCGCTGAAGGCGATCATCCCGGGGGGCTCGTCCGTGCCGGTGCTGACCGCGGCCGACGTGGACGCGCGCCTCGACTTCGACTCGATGGCTGCGGCGAAGACGATGCTCGGCTCGGGCGCGGTGATCGTGATCGACGAGCGCTGCTGCATGGTGCAGCTCGGCCTGCGCGTCGCGCAGTTCTACATGCACGAGTCGTGCGGCAAGTGCACGCCGTGCCGCGAGGGGACGCGCTGGATGGTGCAGATCCTCGAGAAGATCGAGGATGGCCGCGCCGAGCAGTCCGAGCTCGACCTGCTGCTCTCGGTTTGCGACCGGATCCTCGGCAAGTGCCTGTGTCCGCTGGGTGACGCTGCCGCGATGCCCGTCGCGAGCTACGTCGACAAGTTCCGCGACGAGTTCCAGCGGCACGTCGAGGAGCGCAGTTGCCCCTTCGGCGAGTCGCCGCTCGAGCACGTGTTCGCGCCCGTTGACCAGCACGTTCCACAAGAGGTGCACGCGTGAGCGTTCCCGAGACCGTCTCTTTGACGATCGACGACCGGGAGGTCGAGGTCTCGAAGGGCACAGGGTTGGTGGAGGCCGCGCTTGCGGCTGGGATCGAGCTGCCGGTCTTCTGCTACGAGCCGCGTCTCGGCGCCCCGCTCGGTGCCTGCCGCATGTGCCTCGTCGAGATCGAGGGGATGCCCAAGCTGCAGGCCGGGTGCACGCTGACCGCGCAGGACGGGATGGTCGTGCGCACGGCTCAGACGTCGGCGCTCGCGGCAGAAGGGCAGGAGGCCACGCTCGAGTTCATCCTCGTCAATCACCCGCTCGACTGTCCGGTCTGCGACAAGGGCGGCGAGTGCCCGCTGCAGGACCTGACGTTCCGCTACGGCCCCGGCAACACGCGGATGACCTTCTCGAAGGTGACGGTCGACAAGCCGATCCCGATCTCGCCGCACATCGCGCTCGACCGCGAGCGCTGCATCCTCTGCTACCGCTGCACGCGCTTCTCCGAGAACGTCGCCGAGGACGGCGAGCTCGTCGCGGTCAACCGCGGACGCGGCTCGGTGATCGCGACCTTCGAGGACGAGCCGTACCGCGACCGCTTCTCGGGGAACGTGATCGAGCTCTGCCCGGTCGGCGCGCTGACGTCGACCGAATACCGGTTCGAGGCGCGGCCGTGGGAGATTCAGAACGTTCCGACGGTCTGCGGGCTCTGTCCCGTTGGCTGCAACATCAGCGCGACGACGCGCGAGGGGAAGGTGAAGCGGATCCTCTCGCGGAACCATCCCGAGGTCGACGAAGGGTGGCTGTGCGACAAGGGGCGCTTCGCGTTCCCGGCGCTGCGCGCGAAGGATCGGATCCGCGACCCGCTGCGCCGCATCCGGCGGCGCGGGTTCGGCGAGGTCTCGTGGGACGAGGCGCTCG
>DASYUZ010000115.1:0-11237 GCA_036000665.1 Gaiellaceae bacterium | reverse complement strand
GCGGGCGTCCGCCGCTTCGTCCTCATCTCGACGGACAAGGCGCTCAACCCGAACAGCGTCTACGGTCAGTCGAAGACGCTCTGCGAGTGGATCGTCGCGGCGCATGGGGGGTCGGACGTGCAGACGCGCTTCGTCGCGGTGCGCTTCGGCAATGTGCTCAACTCGACGGGCAGCGTGATCCCGACCTTCAAGCGCCAGATCGAGCGCGGCGGGCCGGTGACGGTCACCGACCCCGAGATGACGCGTTTCTTCATGACGATCCCCGAGGCGGCGACGCTGGTGATCCAAGCCGGTGCGATCGGCGGCCGTGGGCAGATCTTCGTGCTCGACATGGGCGAGCCGATCCGCATCCTCGATCTTGCGCGGAACATGATCAGCCTTTCGGGGAGGGACCCCGACCGCGATGTCGAGATCAGGTTCATCGGCGCGAGGCCGGGCGAGAAGGTCCACGAGGAGCTGTTCGCCGAGGGCGAGACGTGGAAGCCGACGTCGCACGCGAAGATCCTCGCCCTCGACGTCGACCCGATCGATCCCGCCTGGCTCGACGAGGAGCTGAACGCGCTGGACCGGCTCGTCGAGGAGGGCGACACGCTCGAGCTCGTCGCGAAGCTTGCGGCGATCGTGCGCGAGCAGCGCCGTGTTGGCGAGGCCGTGCGGCGCGAGCCGATCGTCTAGGACGTTCCGGGCTCCCGGCGAGAAGTCACAGACTTCTTACACTGTTGTCACTTGCACGTGACGCTCTCGGGGCGGCTCCGTCCCGGGCCGTCTCTAGGGTGCACACGTGGACACGGAGACGATCCTCGGACGGCTGAACGCCGAACAGCGGCGCGCTGCGGAGGCCGCGCGCGGGCCCGTCTGCATCCTCGCCGGCGCGGGCTCGGGGAAGACGACGACGATCACGCACCGGATCGCGAACCAGGTCATGACCGGCGCGTTTGTTCCCGAGCAGCTGCTCGCGGTCACGTTCACGGAGAAGGCCGCGGGCGAGATGCGTGCGCGGCTCGCGCGGCTCGGGGTCGACCGAGCGCGTGCCTCCACGTTCCACTCGGCCGCGCTGTCGCAGCTCTCGTTCTTCGGACGCGTGCGCGACCTGCAGGTACTTGCGTCGAAGGCGCTGCCCTTGCGTTGGATCGGGAACGGCCTGCCGATGCCGTACAAGTTCAAGCCCGCGGCCGACCTCGCGACCGAAGTCGAGTGGGCGAAGAACCGCCGGCTCACCCCCGAGACGTACCTGGACGGGCTCGGCGAGCACGAGCCGCCGCTGCCGCCCGAGCTGATGCACCGCGTCTTTCGCGACTACGAGCGGCGCAAGGAGGCGCGCGGCTACGTCGACTTCGAGGATCTGCTCGAGCTCGCGATCCGGCTCTACGACGAGGATGCGACCGCACTCGAGATCGTGCGCTCCCGCTATCGGGCGATCACCGTCGACGAGTACCAGGACGTCAACCTGCTGCAGCAGACGTTGCTCGAGCGCTGGCTCGGGGAGCGCGACGAGCTCTGCGCGGTCGGCGACGACTACCAGGCGATCTACGGCTTCACCGGCGCGACGCCCGAGTACCTGCTCGGCCTCCCCGAACGTTTCCCGCACGCGACAGTGGTGCGGCTCGAGGAGAACTACCGCTCGACGCCCGAGGTGCTCGAGCTCGCGAACCGGCTCGTGCCGAAGCTCGGCGGTGCGGCGAAGACGCTGCGTGCGACGCGACCGTCGGGCGCCGAGCCGGTCGTGCGGTCGTTCGCGGGGGCCGAGGACGAGACCGCCTTCGTCGTCGAGCTCGTGCGCTCCCTGCACAACTCAGGTACGCCGTACGAGGAGATGGTGGTGCTCCATCGCACGAATGCGCGCTCGGCAGCCTTCGAGGAGGCGTTCACCCTCGCCGAGATTCCGTTCCAGGGCTCAGCGCTCCTGGAGCGTGACGCCGCGCGCCAGCTGCGCAAGGCGCTCGCGAGAGACGGGCACGCGCAAGCGGTCCTCGCGGTGCGCGAGACCGCCGTCGCGCACGGGCTGCTGGCGCATCTGCCGCCACGCATCGGAGAGCGGGAGGTCACGCGACAGAACGACCTTCGCCTGCTCGTCTCGATCGCGGAGCGGCTCGGTCCCGACGCGACCGTCGACGAGTACCTCGAGCACCTGCGCACGCACTTCGGCGGCCGGACGGGAACCGGCGTGCACCTCCTGACCTACCACCGGGCAAAGGGTCTCGAGTTCGACGCCGTCTTCCTGCCTCGGCTGCAGGACCGCGAGCTGCCGTCGAAGTTCGCGCGCACGCCCGACGAGCGCGCCGAGGAACGCCGTCTCCTCTACGTGGGGATGACGCGCGCCCGCCAGCACTTGACGATCACATGGTCGGGCAAGGCGAGCCCGTTCCTGCGCGAGCTCGGCCTTGACGGGGCGCCGTCGGTGGCTCCCGACGACCCGCTGCTCGTCTCGCTCAAGCGCTGGCGCGTTGAGCGCGCCCAGGAGGAGGGCAAGCCCGCTTTCGTCGTTTTCCACGACGCGACGCTGGCGGCGATTGCAGCAACCCGCCCCGCAAGCGAGGCCGAGCTCCGCGCGGTCCCCGGAATCGGCCCGGCGAAGCTGGAACGGTACGGAGCGGAGGTGCTCGCCGCGGTCGCCGCCGGGGCCGAGGCCCCGGCGGCGTAGCGGCACTAGGTGCTGTCGGGGATGTAGACCGCCATGAGCTGCCCGTCCTCCCCGAAGCCGGTGTTCGGCACGGGCTGCCCATCCGGCCCATAGACGGCGCCCGGCTGAGGTGCGAGCGGAAAGCCCACCGGCGGAGGAATCGCCGGGGGATGCGCCTGCACGTCCATCAGCCACCAGTCGTGTCCGAGCAGCGTCTGGGCGTTGATGGCACCCGAAGACTCCCACGCGAGATTCGGCGTCCGCGCAACGACGCGAACGGTTCCGGTGTCGATGTCGTATACGAGCACCCGGTTCTGGCCGCCGTCCTCCTGGATCACGACCGAGTGCGCCGACGTATCGAGGTTGTCCGGCCGGCGGAGGTTGTCGCCCGCATCCGAGTCGAGCAGCAGCGTCACCGACGCCTCCGTTGGCTCGGACGGATTGATGTCGAGCCGGTAGAGCGCGCCGTTGACGTTGTTCTCGCCCGCTTTGCCGGTGTCGGTGAAGTACAGGCGTCCTGGATGCTGCTGCGCGGCCGCGATGTCCTCGAGCCGCGCGAACCGGAACGCACGCCGAGCCGTTGCGGCCGCCTTCAACTCGGTCGAGTCCGAGTTCTCGGCCTGTGAGATCGGAACGAACTCGCCCGCGATCGTCTGGCTTTTGACGAGGTCGACGAAAGCGGGGTTCTTGGACCGCCAGACATAGAGGCTGCCCCGGCTCGGATCGCCGGAAACGGCCGCCTCGAGCGAATCCGCGATGTACGCGAACAGATAGGCCGGCTGACCGATGCGGAAATCGTCGTCGGTCGTCACGAGCATGAACTTCCTGATCCGCTCGACCGGCACGACGTTCTCGTGGTTCATGTGTCCGAAGTGCGGCGTCTCCTGCGGCACGCCTGTCTCCGCGTTCATGACGATCGAGCTGCCGTCATGGCCGACGAGCGGGCTGACGCCGATCGCCTCCTCGCCGGTGAAGTACCAGGGCGTGCCCTCGATCACCTCGAGCGTTGACGAGCAAAAACGCTCGAACCCCTCGGCTCCGGTGAAGGCGTAGTGCGCTTCCTGGACGTCACGGTTCTGACCGTTGATCACGACCTTCGAGATCCGGGCGTCGACGCCCGGGGGCAAGGCCGGGAAGGTCCGGCCGAGCTCGTGATTCATGAGCACCACGACGTTGTTGTGGTTGTCCTTGTAGGCGCCGAGGCCGTCGGGGACGCCGGACATCTGGTACGTGCCGACGATGTCACCCGTCGACAGGATGGGGTCGACGATCGTGCCGGACCCCGGTTCCGGCACGAGCTGCGCCGGCCGGGCCGTGTCGAACCCGGGCTCGTTCCCGGCGCCGCCGTTCGTCACCGCAATGGCGGCGATCGCGATCGTGAACGCCGCAGCGAACGCGAAGCGTCGTCTCTTCATGCTCCTCCCCCTGATGAATTTCCGGTGAACGGCGGGATCCTACGCGGCTTGGAGCAGGAGGTCGAGGAACGACGCCGGATCGCGCGTGACCCGCGCTGCCGTAGTGCCCCGCTTGCGCAGCTTCAACGCTCGCAGGTCAGTCAACTGCACGAGGCGTCCCTCGCGGATCAGCGCCTCGTCGACCCCGCCGAGTCGTCCGCCGAAGGTGGAGTAGACGGGCACACCAAGTGCGACCCCTTCGCGGTTCATTGTCCCGCCCGCCGAGACGACGAGGTCGGCCGATGCGATCAAGCTCTGCGCGTCGACCGCGCCGTCGGGAACGATGACCGACGGTAGACGCAGGCCCCGTACATAGTCGCGTTGCTCTGCGGTGCGCGGGATCACGACCGCATGCACATCGTCGCGCGCGCCGAGAAAATCGAGCGTCTGCGGGAAGAGCGGATTGGAGTGACGGTGGTAGAGCGCAACGTCCGGCGGCGGTCGCAACACCACGAGGACGCGTTCGCGGTCGAGCCGGTCCGCGAGAACCGCCGGGTCGGGCTCGAAATCCGCGAGGTAGTACTCCTCCTTCAGCCCCTCGTAGCGGAGGAGCTTCCCGTCGTCGACACCGTACGGCTCTAGGCGCTCCGGCGGGATTGCGTCCGGCACGACGACCTTCGTCGCGGCACGGCAGCCCAGCTGGTGCTGCAACCACGCCCATTCGTAGTCGAACGTCGTGGAGCTCGGGATCCCGAGCCGCCTGGCGGTCAACGTCAGTTCGTGCGAGCCGTGCGCGAGCGCCACGTCGAAGCCCCGACCCTTCGCGAAGCGGCGAAGTGCGCGAAGCCGCGAGAGCATCGCGCGTCCCTTCGCAACGCGCGAGCGGCCGGCATGCCGGCCGATCACTCTCGCCTCGAGACCGTGAAGCTCGAGCAGCTGGAGCGTCTGCCCGTACTCGCGCGCGGTGATCTCGACCTCATCGCCGCGTCTGCGCAGGATCTCGATCAGTGGCCGGAAGACGAGCACATGCGCGCTCGCCGTCATGTCCACCCATACCTTCATGCGACCCGGCAGCGCCACGATCCGCAGGTCCCGCACATGCGGCAGAACTGTACGCACGGCGTATCGTCCCGGCGTGGAGCTCCACCAGCACGAGCTCTGGCAGCTGCTCGGGCTGCTGGTCGCGGTGGGGGCCCTTCTGGTCCTCGCCCCCGTCCTGCATGTGCCGTATCCGATCCTGCTCGTCGTCGGAGGTCTGGCGCTCGGCTTCGCCCCGGGACTCCCCGATTTCGAGCTGCCGCCCCAGCTCGTGCTGATCGCCTTCCTGCCGCCGCTCCTCTACTCCTCGGCCTTCTTCACGTCACTCCGCGATCTGCGCGCCAACGTGGGCCCGATCGCCGTGCTCGCCGTCGGCCTCGTCGCGGCTACGACGGCAGGCGTGGCCGTGATCGCGCACTGGGCCACGGGGATGACGTGGCACGCGGCGTTCGTGCTCGGTGCGGTGGTCTCCCCGACGGACCCGATCGCGGCGACATCGATTGCGCGCCGGCTCGGCGTACCGCGCACGATCGTCGCGATCATCGAAGGTGAGAGCCTCGTGAACGACGCGACGGCGCTCGTCCTCTATCGGGCCGCCGTGGCCGCTGCCGTCAGCGGCGCGTTCTCGCTCGCCGACACCGCGGGCCGAATGCTGCTGAACGCGGCGGCCGGGATCGCGATCGGACTCGGGGTCGGGTACGTCGTCCGCCAGGTTCGCAAGCGGCTCAACCACTCGCCCACCGAGATCACGATCGCCTTCCTCACCGGGTATCTGGCGTACCTGCCTGCGGAGGCGCTCGGCGTGTCAGCCGTTCTCGCCGCCGTGACGGCCGGGATCTATCTGGGCTGGTACACGCCCGAGCTGACAACGGCCGAGACGCGGCTGCAGGGATTCGCGTTCTGGACGATTCTCGTCTTCATTCTCAACGCCGCGCTGTTCACGCTCGTCGGGCTGCAGCTCCCACAGGTGCTCGATGGGCTTGATCCGTGGTCGACGGGCGAGCTGGTGCTCGGCGCCGTTGCCGTCTGCGCCGCGGTGATCGTCATTCGCTTCATGTGGGTCTTCCCGTTCGCCTACCTGCCGGGGTTCCTCTTCGGCTCGAAGCGTGTGCCCTGGCAGTACCCGGTCTTGATCGGCTGGACCGGCATGCGGGGCGCGGTCTCGCTCGCCGCCGCGCTCGCAATCCCCCTGCAAACGGATGCAGGCAGCGCGTTTCCCGCGCGCGAGCTGATCATCTTCCTCGCGTTCATGGTCATCCTCGCCACGCTCGTGCTGCAGGGACTCTCGCTCCCGCTGGTGATCCGTGCGCTGCGCATCGAGGACGACCCGGCCGAGGAGCGCGAGGAATCAAAGGCGCGTCTCCACGCGGCCAAGGCGGCCCTGAATCGCCTCGACGAGCTCGTCGACGAGGAGTGGGTGCGCGAGGACACCGCCGAGCGGGTGCGCGGCGGGTACCGATTCCGGATCGACCGCTTCGGTGAGCGGCTCAAGGGTGGCGACGGCAGCGTCGAAGAGCGTTCGCAGGACTACCAGCGCCTGCGGAGACAGCTCCTGCGGGCGGAGCGGGACGCCGTCGTCGACCTGCGACGGCAGGGAGTGATCTCCGACGACGTGATGCATCGCGTCCTGCGCGACATCGCGCTCGAGGACGTCAGGCTCGACGCGGGCTGACGAGCCCGCGAAGCGATTCCTGGTGCACGCGCGCCGCGGTCTCGTGCTCGCCACTTTCGCGATTCCGCCCGCGACCAGCGCAGCACGCGTATAACATTTGCTTATGGACACCCGGCAGCTGGCTGCCTTCTGCGCCGTCGTCGAGCGCAAGAGCTTCTCACAAGCAGCCGAGCGGCTCGGCGTCACGCAGCCGGCCGTCAGCCTGCAGGTCCGCTCGCTCGAGAAGCGCCTCGGCAAGCAGCTGCTCGACCGGTCCGGCCGGCGGGTCGAGCCGACGGAGGCGGGCCGTCGCTTGTACCGGAGCGCGCAACGCATGCTCGCCCTCGAGGAGCAGCTCCTCGAGGATGTCGCGACCGGCGGCGAGGGCGAGCTGACCGGAACGCTCGAGCTGGGGGCCTCAACCGGACCCGCGGCGATCGTCGTGCCGCTGCTTCTCTGCGAGTTCCAGCGCGAGAACCCGGGGGTGAAGGTGGCGCTCACCGTCGCGGATACGCACGCGGTCGTCGAGCGCGTGGCCGCTCGCGAGCTCGAGCTCGGGATCGTCGGGGCGGCGCGAAGGCAGCGCGGCGTCGCGTTCGAGCCGTTTTTTCGCGACGAGGTCATTCTCGCCACGCCGCCCGGCCATCCGTTTGCGGGGGGCACGATCTCGCTCGACGAGCTGCAGCGCGAGCCGCTGATCGTGATGCAGGAGGGCGGCGGCGTGCGCCAGCTGCTTGAGGACGAGCTGCGACGGAGCGGGCGCCGGCTGCGCGACTTCGAGATCTCGCTCGAGCTCGGGCTCCAAGAGTCGGTACGGAGTGCCGTGCACGCGGGGTATGGGGTGACGTTCATCTCGCGCTCGGCCGTCGAGTCGGAGCTTGCAGCCGGAACTCTCGGCGAAGCGCGTGTGCGCGGTCTCAACCTCGTGCGCGACGTCGCACTCGTGCGCGCCACGCGGCGGTCCGCGACCCGGGTTGCCGAGGCCTTCGTGACCTTCGCCGGAGAACGGCTGGGGTGATCGTCCGCTGGGGGCTCCACCATTTGCCCGAGGTGCTCGGCGAGCTTGGGATCGCGCGTCCGCTGCTCGTCGCGAGCCGGCGTTGGGACGCGCTCGAGCTCCCCGCCGCGGCGCGCTGGAAAGAGATCCCCTCGGACCGCATCGGCGTCCCCGAGGGCGTTGACGGCATCCTCGCCGTCGGCGGCGGCAGTGCGATCGACACGGCGAAGGCCGCATCGGCAGCGAGCGGGCTGCCACTCGTCTCCGTTCCGACGACGTACTCCGGTGCGGAGTGGACGCCGTCCTTCGGCGTCCGCGACCCCTCGAAGAAGATCGTGGGGAGCGGGGCCGGCGCGAACCTGGCGGGGATCGTGTACGAGCCGAAGCTGACGCTGAACCTCCCGCGGGCAGAGACCGGCGGCACGGCGATGAACGCACTCGCCCACGCTGCCGAGGCGCTGTATGCGCGCGGACACAACGCCGCCGGGGACCAGCGCGCGCTCGCGGGCGCGCAGGTGATCGCCGAGTACCTCCCCGGGATGCTCGAGTCGCCCGGCGACTCGGAGCTGCGCGCGCGTTTGCTCGAGGGCGCAGCGTACGCGGGCGAGGCGCTTGCGCTCGCGGGTCTCGCGCTCGGCCACGCCCTGGCCCAGGCCGTCGGGGGGAGGTACGGGCTCCCCCACGGAACCCTGAACGGGATCGCGCTGCCGGCGGCGCTCCGCTTCAACGCAACGCTCGCTCCCGACGCGGTCCGGCGCTTCGGAGAGGCGATCGGCGCACCGGACGATCCCGCCGGCAGAGTCGAGCAGCTGGCCGCTCTCTCCGGTCCGACGCGGCTCCGTGAGCTGGGCGTGCCCGAATCCGACCTGCCCGAGCTGGCCGAGGCTGCCGCCCGGCGTGCGGGCAACCAGGCGAACCCGCGGCCGGCGACGCCCCGGGAAGCCGAGCAGCTCCTGCGGTCCATCTGGTGAAGCGACTTGTGGAAACCGTTGCCGCCCGGCAGCATGCCCGGGTGAGACGTGTTCGGGCGGCCGTCCCCGACCTGCCGCGGTCGATCTGGATTCTGAATCTCGGGATCTCCGTGAATGCGGTCGGCAGTGGCCTGGTCACGCCGTTCCTGCTCATCTACCTCCACAACGTCCGCGGCTTCTCACTCGAGGCCTCCGCACTCGTGCCGACGGTGCACTTCGCGACGGCGCTCGTCTTCGGTGTCGTCGCTGGTGCTACGTACGACCGCATCGGCGGCCGGACGACCGCGGCTGTCGCGCTCGTGCTGGTCGCCCTCGGGTTCGGCGCATTTCCGCTCGTCCGCGTGCCGTGGGAGGCGCTCGCGCTCGCGGCGGTGTCGGGCATCGGCCGCGGCGCGTACTGGCCCGCCTACTCGGGCATGCTCGCTGCGCTGACGCCCCCGGAACAGCGGCCGGCCGCCTACGCCGTCCAGCGCGTCGGCGGAAACCTCGGCATCGCGCTCGGCAGCCTGCTCGCCGGGTTGATCGTCGCAACGTCGGACCCGAGGACGTTCACGATCGTCTTCGTGCTGAGCGCCGCGACGAGCATCTTCTTCGCCTTGTCGCTCTCGCTCGTCCCGCCCGTCCACGTGCCGCGCGCCGAGCGGAAGGTGGGGCGCTATGCCGACGTGCTGCGCGACCGCACGTTCGTGGCGCTGATCGCGGTCAACTTTGCGTTTGTCACCGCTGGGATCGCGCTGCTGAACTCGGTGCTTCCCCTCTTCGCGAAGAACAACGTCGGCTCCAGCGAGAAGGTGATCGGTCTCCTCTTCGTGGTCAACACGATCGCCATCGTGCTCCTGCAGTTCCCGGTCACGCGTGCGCTGCGCGGCCGCCGTCGCATGCAGGCGCTCGCCGGCATGGGAGCGATCTGGGCGTTCTCGTGGCTGGTCATCTTCGCCGCCGCGGGGACGTCGCGGATCTGGCTTGCGTCTTCGCTGCTCTTCATCGGAGTCGCGCTCTTCGCACTCGGCGAATGCATCCACGGAGTGGTGCAGGGCCCGCTCGTGTCTGACCTGGCGCCCCCCGCGATTCGCGGCCGCTACATGGCAGCGTGGCTGACAACCGTTCAACTCGGGAACGCGGTCGGACCCGCTTTGGGCGCCGCGGCGCTCGCCTTCTCGCCGGCGCTCCTCTGGCTCGGCGCGGCCGCGGTCTGCGTCTTGATGGGAATTGCCGCGCTCGCACTCGACGACGAGCTGCCGGCAGCGGTCCGGCGCTCGCCGCTGGCAACGGCAGCTCGATAACGCTTCCTTATTCGAACGATTAGCTGAGTATCGCTAGACTCGCCTGGCCATGGCTACGCCCGTGCGCGTCGACGTGCTCGTGATCGGAAGTGGGGCCTCAGGGCTTGCCGCCGCCGTCTCTGCGCAGCGGGCCGGTGCCCGCGTCGCCGTGGCGACGAAGGGCACGCTCCAGTCCTGCAACTCGGCGAAGGCCCAGGGCGGCATTCAGGCCGCCTTTGGCGACGACGACTCGCCGGAGCAGCACGCCGAAGACGTCTGGACGTCGAGCCACGAGACCGCGGACCGCGGGCTGGTCGAGGTCCTCACCTCCGAGGCGCCCTCGGCGATCCACTGGCTCGAGGAGCTCGGCGTCGAGTTCACGCGGCAGAACGGGGGCTACCGGCTCGCCCGCTGCGGCGGCGCGACGCGAAAGCGCCTCCTGCAAGTCGGCGATCGAACCGGCCACGCGATCACCAAGGCCCTGCGCGATGCGGTCGAGTCTTCGACGATCGCGACCTTCCCGAAGTCACCTTTGCGCGAGCTCCGTCCGGCCGAGAACGGCTGGCGCGCGGGGTGCGGCGAGCACGAGCTCGAGGCGGTGACGGTCGTCCTCGCAGCAGGCGGACGCTGCTACCGCGAGGCCGAGCAGCGCGGCGAGCTGACGACGAATCATCCGGGCGCGACCGGCGAGGTCACGAAGATCGCACTCGAGCTCGGCGCGCAGGCACGCGACCTCGACGCGCTCCAATACCACCCGAACGGCGGCGCCTGGCCGGAGACGATGCAGGGCTACTCCATCCCCGAGACGACGCGCGCGTACGGCGCAGTGCTGCTCAACGCCGACGGCGAGGAGTTCACCGACTCGCTCGGCCCGCGCGATGCCGTCAGCCAGGCGATCTTTGACGAGGTTGCGAAGGGCAAGGGCGTCGAATCGCCCGACGGCCGCCCTGCCGTCTACCTCGACACGACGCGGATCCCGGAAGCCGACGCCGACGTCTCGCTCCCGTACATGCTGCGCCGCTATCGCGCCGGCGGGATCGATCCGCTGCGTGAGCCGATCCTCACCTTCCCGGTGCTCCACTACCAGAACGGTGGGCTCGTGATCGACGAGCACGCCGAGACGACGCTCGAAGGTCTCTTCGCCTGCGGCGAGATCGCAGGCGGCACGCACGGACGTAATCGGATGATGGGCAACTCCCTCCTCGAGTGCACCGTCTTCGGCCGCCGCGCAGGCAGGGCCGCAGCGGAGAAAGCGAAGGCATGAGCATCGTCGAGACCGATCTGCAATCCGCCGTTGAAGACGC
>DASYUZ010000114.1:0-3914 GCA_036000665.1 Gaiellaceae bacterium | reverse complement strand
GATCCGCTTGTGGATCGGATCCTTCTTCGCGTTCACGTACGTGACGAAGTCGCGGATCCCGCCCTCGTAGTGGAACTCGACCGTCTCACCGTCGGCCCGCTCGTCGACGAGGCGGATGCGCAGCCCGCGCGTCAGGAAGGCGGTCTCCCGCAGGCGCTGCTGCAGGGTCTCGGCGGAGAGCTCCATCTCCTCGAAGACCTCGGCGTCGGGGAGGAAGTTGATCGTCGTCCCCGTCCGGTTCGTGGGCCCGATCTTCTTCATCTCGCCCTTCGGCTCGCCGCGCTCGAACTCCTGGCGGTAGAGCTTGCCGTCGCGATGTACCTCGGCGACGAGGCGTTCGGAGAGCGCGTTGACCACCGAGACGCCGACGCCGTGCAGGCCGCCGGAGACCTTGTAGCCCTGGCCGCCGAACTTCCCGCCCGCGTGCAGCTTCGTCAAAACGACCGTGAGCGCGGGCATGCCGGTGTCCTTGACGACGTCGACGGGGATCCCGCGGCCGCGGTCGTCCACCGTGACGGAGTTGTCGGGATGGATCGTGACCTCGACCTGGTCGTTGTGACCCGCGAGCGCCTCGTCGACGGCGTTGTCAACGACCTCGTAGACGAGGTGATGGAGGCCGCGCGAGCCGGTCGAGCCGATGTACATGCCCGGCCGCAGCCGGACCGGCTCGAGACCCTCGAGGACCGTGATGTCTTTTGCTGTGTAAGTAGCTTGGGCCATACGTCAAAAAGGCCTGCATTCGCAGGCTTTACCGGGCACGCGAATTGTACCAACTGCGGCGGTCATCACCGGGCTCTGGACAGGCTCTGCGCGGCCGCTTTCGCGACCAATTTCCGCAGTTCCTCGTCCTCGATCGCGGCGGCCAGCTCGACCCCTCGTGCAACTGCTTCCGCTGTCGGATCTGGCAACACGTTAGTCCGTCTCTCGATGTCTGGGTCGGCGCCGTGCTCGGGCAGCTTCCCGACGGCAAAGCGGAGCTTCGCCGGAGCTGCTGCACCGACCGCGGACCGCAGCCGCCGAAGGATGTCTTCCTGCAGCTGGCCGAGCTCAAACGCCCACGCCGACGAGCTCGTCGCGATGTGCAGCGTGCCGTCACGCGCGACTCGCGCGGGCCAGGCGTTCCGCGCGATCGTCGGGCCGACTGCGCCCGGCCAGGCCTCGACGATCTTCGCCATCCCGGCCGCGGGACCGAAGCGCGACAACTCGCGCGCGACGGCGTCGCCGAGCTTCTTCACCCCGCCCGCACTCGGCCGGGAGAGACCTCGAGCAGCTGGGCCGGCTCGACGGGCAAGGCGGCGGCTGCGGTCGAGGTGATCAACGTCTGACCGCCCATGGGCAAGAGATCGGCCAGGGTCCGGCGCCGCTGGGGATCCAGCTCCGAGAGCACGTCGTCGAGCAAGAGCAGCGGAGGCGATCCGCGGCGATCCGCGATCACCTCGGCCTCGGCGAGGAGAAGCGTGAGGACCGCGAGCCGCTGCTCACCCTGCGAGCCGTAGCTCCGCAGGTCGCGGTCGGCGGCGAGCACGGCCACGTCGTGCAGATGCGGTCCGACGCTCGTGGTGCCACGCTCGAGGTCGCGCGCGGTCCGCTCCTCCAGCTCGGCGAGCGTCGGGGGAGCACCTTCGTAGACGAGCCAGCCCTCGTCGAGGCCGAATGCGCGCATCAGCCGTGCGAACCCCGGCACGAGCAGCTCGAGCACCTGCCGCCGGGCGGCGACGAGCTCCGTTCCGAGCGCGACGACGTGCTCGGTCCACGGCTCGAGTGCATCTGGAGACGAGAGGCCCGTAGCCACGCGTCGCAGTGCGGCGTTTCGCTGTCCCACAACCGCGGCGTATTCCACCGACAGCGGCGAGCGTGCAGGGAAGAGCCGCCCAAGTGCGCGATCGAAGTACGCACGTCGCACTGCCGGCCCGGCCTTGACTACTGCAAGCCGGTCCGGGGTGAAGACGAGCGTCGCGACCTCCGCGCGCAGGAGCTCGGCCGCGCGCAGCAGCGCGCCATTCAGCTTTGCGCGCTTCCCCTTGCCGGGCTCGAGCGCGACCTCGAGGTCGAGCGGCGTCTCGAGGCGGCGGCCGTGGAGCGCGATCCGTCCCACGCTCTCGCCGAACCGGACGAGCTCCGCGTCGTTCCGCGTCCGCGGCGAAAAACCCTGCGTGCCCACGTGCAGCGACTCCAGCAGGTTCGTCTTTCCCGCACCGTTCGGCCCGACGACCAGCACGAGTCCCGGCGTCAGATCGAGCTCGAGCCGTTCATACGACCGGAAGCTTCGCAGCGAAACCTTGCTGACGATCAGCTCGGAAGCCGGATGGGCATCACGAGATATGTGAAGTCGTCGGCATCGCCTTGGATGACGGCCGGGCGGAGGGGGCTGATCAGCTTGACGTGGACCTCGTCGCTCGACACCGACTCGAAGCCCTCGCGCAGAAAGTCCGCGTTGAAGCCGATCTCCATCGGGTCACCGGTGAACCCTGCGGGCATCGACTCTCTCGCCTCGCCCACGTCTTGCGTCTGCGCGGAAACCGTCAGCTCGCCTTCGGCGAAACGAAGGCGAAGCGGTGAGTTCCGCTGCGCCATGACGGCGACTCGGCGGACGACCTCGAGCACCTCGGTTCGCGGCAACGTCACCGTGTGCTCGTAGTCCTCGGGAATCAGCTGCTTGTAGTTGGGGAACTGCCCCTCGATCCGTCGTGTGGTCAACGTGACGCCGTCGGCGACGAACACGACCTGGTTCTCGTGCACGCCCAGTTCGAGCGAGTCGGCGCTCCCTGCGATCCGCGACAGTTCGGTGAGCGCACGCGCCGGAATGATCGCTTCGAGCTCCGGCGCCTCGACCTCGAGCGGCGTCTCCTTGACGGAGAGCCGGTACGAATCCGTCGCGGCCATGACGAGCTTGCCGCCCTCGAAGCGCGCAAGGATGCCGGTCAGCACCGGGCGCGACTCGTCACGCGACGCGGACCGCGAGACGCGAGCGACGGTGTCGAGCAACGCGTCCTTGTCGACACTGAAGGTCCCGATCGCCTCGACGTCCGGCAGACGCGGAAAGTCCTCGACGTTGTAGGTATGCAGCCGGTAGCTCGCGCTTCCACACTCGATCCGCACGACCCCTTCCTCCGCCCGGTGCTCGATCTGCACTTCCTCGTCCGGGAGAAGGCGTGCCAGCTCGACCAGAAGCCGGCCGGGAACCACAACCGCGCCTTCACCCTCCACGTTTGCCTCAAACGAGGTTCGGAGCGAGAGCTCCATATCGGTCGCAGCCAGATGAAGCTGCCCGTTTTCCGCCCGAAGCAGGATCCCGCCCAGGACGAGTACGGTCGTCCTCGTCGAGACCGCGCGCGAGACAATCGCCAGCCGCGTGACCAGGTCGTCCCGCGAGCAGGTGACTTTCATCCCCGACCCGACCGCCACCATGTCTGTCTCAATCATCTAATAAAGAAAGATAGAAGTCGTAGTAGGGAGTGTGATTCCCGGGGATGACGGCATGCCGTGGTTCGGGGAGCGGCTTGGGCGCGGGGACAGAAGCTGGGGACAAACGAGCTTCGTTAACAGGGTCATGCCTCTACCGGACCTGCTTGACGCGAGCTGTGAGTTCCTGGACGAGGTTGTACACAGACCTGTCCTCACGGATCAGGCGCGCGATCTTCGACGTCGCGTGGATCACGGTCGTGTGGTCGCGCCCCCCGAACTCCTTGCCGATCTTGGGCAGGGACGAGTCGGTCAGCTCGCGTGAGAGGTACATCGCCACCTGTCTCGGGTAGACGATGTTCTGCGAGCGTTTCTCGCCGGTGAGCTCGCCCAGGGAGATGTTGAAGCGCTCGGAGACCGTCTCCTGGATGCGCCGGATCGAGACCTCTGCGGCCTCGCCCTGCGGGAAGACGTCTTTCAGCACCTCCTGGGCGAGCTCAACCGTCATCGGC
>DASYUZ010000113.1:0-8231 GCA_036000665.1 Gaiellaceae bacterium | reverse complement strand
CAGGAAGATGGCAACAGGAACCGTCAAGTGGTTCGACGAGAAGAAGGGCTACGGCTTCATCGCGCCTGAGGGCGGCGAGAAGGACGTCTTCGTCCACCACTCGCAGATCGCCGGCGACGGCTTCAAGACCCTCCAGGAGGGTACGAAGGTCGAGTTCGAGATCCGCGAGGGGCAGAAGGGTCCCGAGGCCACCAACGTCACCGTGGCTGGAGGCTGACGATCGCCAACAAGGAGGAGAAGATCGAGCTAGAGGGAGAGGTGATCGAGGCCCTCCGGAACGGCTTCTTCCGCATCGCGCTCGAGAACGGGCACGAGACGCTCGGCTACACCGCCGGCAAGATGCGCCGCTACCGGATCCGCATCTTCCCGGGCGACAAGATCAAGGTCGAGCTCTCGGCGTACGACCTCGGGCGTGGGCGCATCGTCTACCGCTACCGGTAGGAGCGTGGTCAGATAGCTCGGCAGACTTGGGCTCGGGATCGCAGACGGACGTACGGGCGAAGCCCGCACGTCCTGAAGCGGGCACCGCAAGCGGTGCCCTAGGTGATCGAGCAGCCGGACTGGCTCGTCGCCGCCAGGCGGCGGCCGAAGCTGCGCGGCGTGCTCCATCAGTACGCGTTCTTTGTCTCGCTCCTGCTCGGCGTCGCGCTGATTGCGGGCGCCGAGCCGGGGCGGGAACGAGTCGCCGTCGCTGTCTTCGCGGCGAGCGTCTCGGCGATGCTCGGAATCAGCGCTCTCTACCACCGTGTCATCTGGCCGCCCGGCCCGCGCCGCTGGATCCGGCGGCTCGACCACGCGGCGATCTTCCTGCTCATCGCCGGCACGTACACGCCGTTCGGCCTCCTCGCCCTCGAGCGCACGTGGCGCGTCGTCGTGCTCTCGATCGTCTGGAGCGGCGCGCTCGCCGCGATCGTGCTCAAGGTGGCGTGGGTCGACGCGCCGCGCTGGGTTGTTGCCGGGATCGCGGTTGCACTCGGCTGGGTCGGTGTCTTCGCCGTGCCGAAGATCCACGAGAGCACCGGCCTCGGAACGCTCGTTCTCCTCGCGATCGGCGGCGTGCTCTACACCGCCGGTGCGATCATCTATGCGCGCCGCCGGCCGGATCCGATCCCGAACGTGTTCGGCTACCACGAGCTCTTCCACGCGCTCGTGGTCGCCGCCGCCGGCTGCCAGTACGCTTCGGTCGCGCTCTTCGTCCTCTAGATCCTCTAGATCTTGCGCCGCTTGCGCGGCGCGCCCCACTTCGAGCTGCGGCGCGAACCCGAATACACCAGCCGCGGGCGCGCGACGTGCATGCCCTGGCTCGCGAACTGCTCGTGCTCGCCGACCTTGCGCGCAAAGTGGCTGACCTCGGCCTGCTGCTCCGGGAGGACGAGCGTGATGCCCGTGCCGTCGCGGCCCGCGCGGCCCGTGCGGCCGACGCGGTGCGTGTAGCCCTTGTCGTCTGCGGGCGGATCGAAGTTGATCACGTGCGTGATGTCGTCGAGGTCGAGGCCGCGAGCTGCGACGTCCGTGGCAACGAGCGTCGAGACCTTGCCGCTCTCGAAGCGGGCGAGGGCGCGCTCGCGCGAGGCCTGCGTCATGTCGCCGTGCATCGCAACCGACGTGACGTCGCGGTCGCGGAGCTTGCGAACGAGCCGGTCGGCGCCGCGCCTCGTGCGCACGAAGACGAGCGCGAGGCCGCGGTCCGCCTCGAGCAGCTCGATGAGCGTGTCGAGCTTCGTCTCGGCGCGAACCGGGACGAACCGGTGCTCGGTCTCTCCCTGCTCGAGGTGCGTCGGCAGCGTCGCCTCGAAGCGGCCCGGGTTGTGCGTGTACGCGCGCGCCAGCCGGCCGACCTCGCCGTCGAGCGTGGCCGAGAAGAACATCGTCTGGCGCTTGCGCGGCAGCTGTCGCACGATCGCGTCGACCTGCGGCTGGAAGCCCATGTCGAGCATCCGGTCGGCCTCGTCGAGGACGAGGATCTGGATCCCGTCGAGGCGTACGAGCTTGCGGTCGACGACATCCTTGAGCCGGCCGGGCGTCGCGACCAGGACGTGGGCGTCCTTGGCGTCGCGCGCCTGCTCGCGCACGGATGTGCCGCCGTAGACGGCCGCGACCTTCAGGTCGGCCGCAGCGGCGACCACCCGGAACGCCTCGGCGACCTGCGTCGCGAGCTCACGCGTGGGGACGAGGACGAGCGCGGACGGTCGCGCCGCAGCGCGGTCGAGGCGCTGCACGATCGGGATCGCGAAGGCCAGGGTCTTGCCGGACCCGGTCGGCGACTTCGCCAGCAGGTCCTGGCCTGCCAGCGCGTCGGGAAGAACGAGCGCCTGCACCGCGAACGGCGTGTGGATGTCGCGCGCGGCGAGCGCCTGGGCGATTTCGGCGCGCACGCCAAGCTCGCGGAACGATTTTTCTGACAAGTTCGACTCCTTGATTCGGGTTCGAGATCTGCCTCGAAACACCCGAAGGAGGAACGAGAAGCGAAATCTCACGGGACGCGGGGACTGCGTCCGTTGGTGCACAGTAGCAGGCTTTTTAGGGTTGCCATGCTTCGCAGCCTCGCCGAGCGCTTTACGTTCGCGTTACGTCCCGCCCACAGAACGCTGACGGCTGCCGCTGAGAATCCGTCCGTGAAGGGCAGGCTCCTCTCGGCAGTCGTAGGGTCGCTCCTCACCGCGCTCTTGCTTTCACCCGGCGTTCTCGGCGCCGGCCCCTACGAGGCGCTCCGGCCGCTCTTCGGCGCCGGCTTCATCCGCGCGGAGATCGTCACGCGCGGCGGCGGCACCCTCCACGACTACCGTGTCGACCGGGGCAGGATCCGTCAGGTCAGGCCCGGGGCCGTGACGCTCAGGGAGCTGGACGGGACGATGGTCACGATCCCCGTCGCAGCTGGAGCGCAGATCAAGGTCGACGGCCACCCCGCCGACTACGCGGAGCTCCGGCGCGGGATGCAGGCGATCACGGTTCGCGACGGCGACGCTCCTGCGCTGCGCGTCGTGGCGACCGAGCGATGAGCGCCGCGGCCGTGCTCGCGTGGGGTCCCACCGTCCTGCTGGTCGAGGACGACGAGTCGATCGCGCAGCTCGTCTGCTCGTATCTCGGCGCGCAGGGGTTCCGGCTGACGCACGTGCGGACCGGAGAGGACGCGCTGGCCGAGCTCGAACGGCACTCCGCGCGCATCGTCGTCCTCGATCTCGGCTTGCCGGGCATCGACGGCTTTGAGGTCTGCCGCGCGATCCGCTACCGGTCGCGCGTCCCCGTCGTCATCCTGACCGCGCGCGACGAGGAGGTCGACCGCGTAACGGGGCTCGAGCTCGGGGCTGACGATTACGTGCCGAAGCCGTTCTCTCCGCGCGAGCTCGCCGCGCGCCTGAAGGCGGTGCTGCGCCGCGCCGAGGATCGCGTGGAGCGGAACATCGTCGAGCTCGGAGAGGTGGTGCTGAACCGCGACCGGCGCGAGGTCGTCGTCGGCGAACGCCCCGTCCAGCTGACCGCCCGCGAGTTCGACCTGCTCGCGTTCCTGCTCGAGAACCCTGGCATCGTCTTCACGCGCGATCAGCTCCTCGATCGCGTCTGGGAGATGTCGTACGAGTCGGGAACGCGCACGGTCGACATGCACGTCGCCGGGCTGCGGCGCAAGCTCGGGGTCCCAGGCTTCGTGCAGACAGTGCGCGGCGTCGGCTATCGGGTCTCGGCGCGATGAGATCGCTGCGAGCGCGCCTGCTCGCCGCGTTCGTGCTTGCCGTCGTTCTTTCCGTCGGCCTGACGCTCGCCGTCGGGCTGACGCTCATGCAGCGCGAGGTGGAACGCTCGACGCTTGCCGGTCTCGGCCGCCGCGCCGACGTGCTCGCCGAGCGAGAGCGCGCGTCGCTGTTGCCGCTGTCGCGCCTGAAGCCCGTGCAAAAGACGCTTGCCGGGCAGGACGAAGAGCTCGTCGCCGCGCCGCTCGCCGGCCCGACGCAGTATCTCGACGCGGCCGAGCAGGCCGACCTGAGGCGGGGCCACGCCGTCGAGGGGGTGCGCGGCGGCCGTTACTACGCCGCGCGCCCGGTGGCGGGCAGGGCGCTCGTCCTGCTCCGGCCGACGAAGCTCGACGCGGCGGCGTCGCGGCCGTTCGCCCGCGGCCTGCTGATCGCCGGCCTCGCCGGCCTGCTGCTCGCGGTCGCCGCCGCGGTGCTGCTCGCGCGCGCGATCGTCCGTCCAGTCCGCCGGGTCGCAGAGGCCGCGTGCAGCCTGGCCGCGGAACGCGCTCCGGAGCCCCTTCCCGTCGAAGGGCCGACCGAGCTCGCGACGCTCGCCGAGTCCTTCAACGACATGGCGGCGAAGCTCGCTCGGGCGCGCGCGGCCGAGCGCGACTTCCTGCTCTCGGTCAGCCACGAGCTGAAGACGCCGCTGACCGCGATCCGCGGCTACGCGGAGGCAGCCGCCGAGGGCGCGCTCGACCCGCGCGACGCCGCGGCGACGATCTCGCGCGAGGCGCGCCGGCTCGAGCGGCTCGTTCGGGACCTGCTCGACCTGGCGCGAATGAACCGCAGCGAGTTCGCGGTCCACCGCGAGCCGATCGACCTCGGCGCAGTCGCGCGCGAAGCCGTGCGTCGCTACGAGAAGCAGGCGCGCGCGTTTGGGATCGAGCTGGCAGCGGACACGAACGGCGGCGCGCCCGCGCTCGCCGACTCCGATCGCACGCTGCAGGTCGTGTCGAACCTCGTCGAGAACGCGCTTCGCGTCACCCGGGCCGGCGGCCGCGTGCTCGTCGCCGTCGGGCCGGGCGAGCTGCGCGTCGAGGACACCGGGCCCGGGCTGCGCCCCGACGAGCTCCCGCGCGCCTTCGAGCGGTTCTTCCTCTACTCGCGCTACGGCGCGGAGCGCAAGGTCGGGACCGGTCTCGGGCTCGCGATCGTCCGGCAGCTCACCGAGCGGATGGGCGGACGCGTGTCCGTGGAGAGCGAGTCCGGCCGAACACGCTTCGTCGTGGTTTTACCTTACGCTGACGCGAAGCGCCTCGACGCTTGACGCACGCCTCCGAGGCTTCCTCCGACATCGAGGCGGAGGTGGGCTCGAATGAAGACGACGCTTGTTCTCGGTCTCGTGGCGCTGCTCGCACTGTGTGCGGTGAGCGTCGCAGGCGCAGAGCGAATCAGAGGCACGAACGGCGACGACACGATCATCGGGACGTTCGGCGACGACGTGATCGCCGCGCTCGCCGGTGACGACACCGTCGACGCCGAGGGCGGGCACGACAAGGTCTACGGCGGCGCCGGAAGCGACCGGCTGCTCGGCGGCGGCGGCGACGATCTCGTCAAGGCAGGCGACGGGCGCGACGACGCCGACGGCGGCGCCGGCAACGACGTCGTCAAGGGCCAGCAGGGGAACGACACCGTGCGCGGCGGCGACGGCAACGACCGCCTCTGGGCCGGCAGCGGTGAGGACACGGTCTACGGCGGCGACGGCGACGACGTGCTGCACGCGCTTGCCAACGACAATCAGTCAGACGTCCTCGACTGCGGCGCCGGCAAGGACGTCGCGATCATCAACGCGCGCGAGCCGCACGACCTCGCGGCCGCGAACTGCGAGCGGGTGAAGAAGGTCGTGCCGACGCCGGAGCAATCGGCGGCGGATGACAGGTCCTAACCGAACGCGGGGACAGTCCCTCGGTACGGGCGACGGCGGGGGACTGTCCCCGTACTTCGGTTCTGAGAGCGGCTCCCTGGCACCAAGAGCCCTGGGGACTGTCCCCGACCCTAGGCGCGCGTGCCGCGCAAGCGGCCCCTCCGCGTCAGCGGCTCAGAGCCACGACGTCCGCGGAGCGGGCGCGTTCGACGATCAGGTCGACGAGGTCGACGAACGGGTCGAAGCCGACGACGTTCGGCGCGTCGGCAACGAAGTTCGAGAGCGCGTTCACGTCGTAGTAGTACGGGCGGCCGTCGCGCTCGTTGACGAGGTACTCGACGCCTCCGAGGTCCATGCCGGCGGCCTCGACGATTCGTTTCGCGCCTTCGACGACGTCGTGCGGCGCGTCGTACGCCTCGATCGGCAGACCGCGGCCGGACACACCGTCGCGGATCCCGGGCAGCTTGCAGTAGTCGGCGGGGCAGAGGTTGAAGCTGCCCTCGGCGAGCCGGAGCTTGATCGCGTACAGCAGCTCCCCGCCGAGGATCTCGACGCGCACGACGTGGCCGCCTACGGCGGGCAGGTGCTCCTGGACGAGCCCGATCCCATCGATCCCAAGGTCGAGTTCGTAACCGCTCGCGTCGAGCTCCTCGAGCGAGTCGAAGGAGCGGATACCGGCACCGCTGCCGCCAACGTTCGGCTTCACGAGCACGGGGAAGTCGAGCTCTCGCGCCGCATCGACTGCGTGCTCGGGACGGTGAATCACGCGCGTGCGCGGATAGGCCAGTCCAAGCCGCGAGATCAGCGCCGCCTGCCGCGCCTTCGAGAGCTCGAAGCCGTACGCGTGGTGCCCGTTCAGGACCGGCGCGCCGATCTCATCGAGGTACGCGAGGTAGTCGAGGGTGTGGAAGATCGCGTCCGCGTGCCCACGGGTCCATGCCGAGGGGCTCATCCGGTTGACGACGAGCGAGTACGGCGACTCCGGCTCGGTCGGATCGAACCGGTGCTCGGCCGCGTGGAGCGGCTCGTACGGCACGCCGCGCCGCTCGAGCTCGGCGAAGAGCGGCCCGAACCACGCGGGGTGCTCGTAGAGAACCGCGACAGACTTCACTTTTTGAAGTGTAGCGGCTTTAGCCGATCGTCCAGGTGTCCCCGCCGGCGACCAGCGCCGTGAGGTCGCCCTCGCCCTTCGCGGCGCGGGCCTGCTCGAGCTGCGCGCTCAGCTGCGCGTCGTAGACCGGCCGCTCGACGTCTCGGAAGATCCCGAACGGCGCGGCGCCGACGGAGCCGAGCGTCAGCCGCGAGAGCGCGAACGCGATCGACGGCTCGGGGTGGTGCGCATCCCAGACGAGCGCGTCGCCATCGCCGTCGAAGACCTCGACCGAGCCGTCGGGGCGCAGCCGCACCCCGCGCTCGCCGTCCTCGCCGAAGCGCACCGGCTCGCCGTGACGGAGATAGATGCGATTGGACTTGTCGTCGCGCACGGCGTCGAACGCGCCGTCGTTGTAGATGTTGCAGTTCTGGAAGATCTCAACGAACGCGGTGCCCTTGTGCTCGGCGGTCGCGCGCAGCACCTCCGTCAACTCTTTGCGGTCGGTGTCGATCGCGCGCGCGACGAACGTCGCGTCCGCGCCGATCGCGAGCGAGAGCGGGTTGAAGGGGTTGTCGATCGAGCCTTGCGGCGTGGACCCGGTGCGCTGCCCGACCGGCGAGGTCGGCGAGTACTGACCCTTCGTGAGCCCGTACACCTGGTTGTTGAACATCAGGATCTTGAAGTTCACGTTGCGGCGCAGCGCGTGGATCAGGTGGTTGCCGCCGATCGAGAGCGCGTCGCCGTCGCCCGTGACGACCCAGACGGAGAGATCCGGCCGCGTGGCGGCGAGCCCGGTCGCGATCGCCGGCGCGCGCCCATGGATCGAGTGCATCCCGTAGGTCTGCATGTAGTACGGAAAGCGCGCCGCGCAGCCGATGCCGCTGACGAAGACCATCCGTTCGCGCGCGAGCTGGAGCTCCGGCATGAAGCTCTGCACCGCGGCGAGGATCGCGTAGTCGCCGCAGCCCGGGCACCAACGCACTTCCTGATCGGACTTGAAGTCCTTCGCAGTGAGCTGGATCAGGCCGTCGCCGTTTCCCTCAGGCACGGGCCAGACCTCCCTTCCGGATCGCCCAGCGGATGAAGCGGACGCGCGGCGGCCACGGACGTGCAGCCGGCGGACCGCCGACGACGCGCGCAGCCTCGTCGAGGACGTCCTCGTGCAGCGCGTCGTGGATCGGCCGGATCACGAGCAGCCAGCCCAGGCGGACCCAGCCTCGACACTCGGCCTGCACCTCGTGTCGCAGACGTGTTCCGTGGTCGGCCGTCTCGACGTCCCAGCCGTGCCAGCCGCTGAAGCCTCTCGGCCCGATGATGCGGTAGCGCCGCCGCAGGCCGGGCACGTGGTCGAGTTGCTCGTGGCGCAGGAAGCCGATCCGGTCCTCGCGCAGCGGCGGCCAGCGACGCGGCCACATCCGCGCGGGCTCGTCGACCAGCGCGCCGACGACGTCCACGGAGGCCGGCAGCTCGCGCACGTGCACGCTGTGCACCTTCACAGCATCGCCTCGATCGCGTCGCAGATCTCCGACGCGCGGAACGGCAG